>DATISX010000073.1:0-10310 GCA_035468275.1 Salegentibacter sp. | reverse complement strand
AGGGAAGAAATGGGACTTACCAATGTAAAGGTGATGATCCCGTTTTGCCGAACTCTGGAGGAAGGTCGGAATGTAGTAGAACTGATGAAAAAATTCGGATTGGTTCAGGGGGAAAATAACCTGGAGATTTACATGATGGTGGAAATACCATCCAATGTAATCCTTGCTGAAGAATTCGCCGAAATTTTTGACGGGTTCTCTATTGGATCTAACGACCTTACTCAACTCACTCTTGGGGTAGACAGGGACTCTGAGGTGATGGCGGATGTTTTTGATGAAAATAATGCTGCTGCTAAGGAAATGATCGCTACAGCAATAAAAAAAGCCAATAAGGCAGGTGTGAAAATAGGGCTCTGCGGACAAGCTCCCAGCGACTTCCCCGAATATGCGGCATTTCTTGTCAAGGAAGGGATCAACAGTATTTCCTTTAATCCGGACGCCTTGCTGAAAGGCATAGAAAATATTAATAAAGCAGAAGGAAACTGAATTTAAAAACTTTTAAATAAAGCCCTGGATCATGCCTGAACAAACATTTGCAAGATCAGTTAAGGAGGTTCTTTCTGAATTTTCGGTAGATCCTGAAAAAGGTTTGTCTGAAGCAGAGCTGGGGAAACGCCTCAAACAATTCGGCGAGAATAAATTACGGGACGCAAAGACTAAAAATATCTGGCTAATACTTTTTGAGCAATTTCTGGATCCTATAATATATATTCTTGCTGCTGCCATGGTCCTTGCCTTTGCCTTTGAGGAATGGTTGGAGGGATTTGCAGTTTTAATTGTAATTCTTATTACAGCACTAATTGGATTTTTTATGGAGTGGCAGGCCATTAGATCGGTTGAAGCCCTACAAAAAATGGTGCAAACTGTTGCTAATGTTTTAAGAGATTCAAAGGTAATAAAGATACAGGCAAGGTTATTGGTTCCGGGCGATATCGTCTTGCTGGAGGCCGGCGATGTTATCCCGGGAGACTGTCGGGTTTTGGAATCACATAGCTTCGCAGTTAAAGAGGCTGTACTTACGGGAGAAAGCAATCAGATTGAAAAAATTACCGAAGTGCTGCCGGCGGGAACTCCGCTTTCCGATAGAAAAAATATGCTTTATAAGGGCACTATTGCGGTAAGAGGAAGAGCCAAAGCGATAGTTGTCGCTACCGGGATCAATACCGAAATAGGTAGAATCAGCGAGCTTACTCATGCGGCTAAAAAGCAATCTACACCCCTGGAGAAAAAGTTAAATAAACTTAGTCACCGGTTGATATGGCTTACTCTGGGCCTTGCCGTAATTATTGTGATAACCGGTTTTTTTCAAGGAAAAGATCTCTCTTTGATGATAAAAACCGGAATCGCATTAGCTGTAGCAGCGATCCCTGAAGGCCTGCCTATTGTGGCAACCATTGCTCTGGCCAGGGGCATGCTGAGGTTGTCCCGACGCAATGTGGTGATAAAAAAACTGGAGGCCGTTCAGACTCTGGGAGAAACCGGAATAATTTGCACCGATAAAACCGGTACGCTTACTGAAAATAAAATGAGCGTGCATTATATGGTGTTACCTTCAGAAGAATATCCTGTAGAGGAAATTGATGCGGAAAAACTTCAGCAAGACAAAGCATTTCAAAAGCTTGCTGAAATCGCGGCACTTTGTAATAACTCAAGCCTTAAGGAGGGGAAACAAAATGGAGACGCTGTAGAGATAGCTTTAGTGGAATTTTTGGCCGGCCAGGGTTTTGATTATGAAGAAATGCGCGAAGAATTTCCGAAGCTGGCTGAAATTCCTTTTGATGCAGAAATAAAAAAAATGGCCAGTCTTCACAATTATGGGAATAAGTTTTTAATCACTGTAAAAGGTGCCCTGGAGGCTTTACTGCCCGATTGTGATCTTATTCTAACTCCAGAGGGGGAAAAGGAATTCAGCGATAAGGATTACTGGCATAAAAAAGCCGGCGAGATCGCTGCCAAAGGTATTCGGGTTTTGGCTTTTGCTTTTCGTGAAGTCGGGGAAAAACCAGAAACCAACCGGTTAATGGAAAATTTGGTGTTTGTTGGTATTCTTGGATTTCTGGATCCTCCACGGAAGGATATCAGGCAGGCAATAGAAACTTATAAAAATGCCGGAATTAGAGTGGTGATGATCACGGGAGATCATCCCGATACAGCCAGGAAAATAGGAGAGGAGATCGGTTTAATTACAGAAGATGCTTCCGCAGATAAAGTCGTGATAGGTAAAGATATTGAGGACTTTAAAAACCTAAGCCCTGACCAGGAAAGACTTCTCATGGAAGCGGGGATCTTTGCAAGGATGGTTCCGAAGCAGAAACTTGATCTGGTGGAATTCTATCAGAAAAATAAGGCAATAGTTGGAATGCTTGGGGACGGAGTTAATGATGCCCCGGCCCTGAAAAAAGCAGATATAGGAATAGCGATGGGAATTAGAGGAACAGAAGCGGCCAAAGAAGTTGCCGATGTGATCCTGATGGATGATAAATTCACTTCAACCGAACTCGCCATACGACAGGGACGTACCATCTTTGAAAATATCAGGCAGTTTGTAATATTTTTGCTTTCCTGTAACCTGGCAGAGATAATTTCGGTAGCCCTGGCCTCTTTTAGTAACCTACCTTTACCATTGTTGCCGCTACAAATTTTATTTTTAAACCTGGTAACCGATGTTTTTCCAGCCCTGGCGCTTGGAGTGGGGAAAGGTGATCCAGAGGTAATGAAACAGCCACCGCGGGATCCGAAGGAACCAATTCTAACCCGAAAACTTTGGACTTCTACTGTACTGTACGGATTGAGTATTACCGCATCCGTAATTGGGATTGTGATTTATGCTTATCTGGGGAAAGGCTATACCGCTCTTGCAGTAAATAATATGGCCTTTTATACGCTGGTGTTGGGACAATTATTAAACGTTTTTAACCTGCCTCGCCGAAAAGCTTCCTTCCTGGTAAATGAAGTCACTAAAAACCCTTGGGTTTGGGCTGCGCTTGCCTTTTCCCTTGCCATTATGGTGATTATCTATTTTATTCCCGTCATGCAAGAGGCGCTTTCTCTGGTAGTTTTAACAGGTGAGCAATTCCTTATTATTGTCGGTTTTGCTTTTGCATCTCTGTTGCTTTCACAAATCCTGAAGAGAATAGGCTTAACAAATTAGACCCGGGCCTTGTTTTACGCCAGGTTCATTCCGCCATCGATAACCTGAATAGTGCCTGTCATGTATTTGCTTTCATCGCTGGCAAGAAAAAGAGCCAGTTGCCCGATTTCACGGGATTCGGCATAGCGACCGAAGGGGATCGATTTCTCGAAATTTTCCCTGGTTTTTCCCGGATCATCCGGAGTGAATTGATCTTCGATAGAACGCATCATTCGGTTATCCACCGGACCGGGATGTATTGAGTTGACTCTTATTTTTCTATTGGCATACTCAAGGGCTGCACAGCGCATTATCCCAATAATTCCATGTTTAGATGCTACATAAGCACCAAGGTTTGGGAAACCTTTTAATCCGGCTACAGAACTGGTGATGATCACACTGCTTCCATCTTCCATTTTCGGGATTACTTGCTGGCAACCCAACCAGACCCCTTTAAGGTTAACGGCAATTACCTTGTCAAAAATTTCTTCCGGATATTCTGAAATAGGACTCGATTTACCTTCAATCCCGGCATTGATAAAGAAAATATCTATTTTATTGAAATGATAAAGGCATTTTTCAAGATATTCCTTTGTGTCTTCAGACTTTGATACATCTGCAGCATACCAGGCTACCTTGTCACTTTTTAGGCTCTCCGCTGCTTTTTTGAGGTTTTCCTCATCCAGATCGGTTAAAAATACTTTTGCACCTTCCGCCAAAAAGATCCGGGCGGTTTCCAATCCTATTCCACCGGCTCCCCCGGTGATTAGTGCCACTTTGTTCTCTAATCTTTTCATGATTTTATTAATTTAAAATTTAAGAATTTTATGCGATGTTTTGATAAGGCTAGACCTGTTTTCCGCGATTTGTTTCCCTTAGGATATGTATAGCTTCCTCGTCGCTTACCGCACCGAAATCTTCGTAAAACTGTCCCACTGCGCTAAAGTTATAAGGGGTTTCAAGACAGATTACTTTGTTGATCTCGGGTGTGTTCTTTAATTTTTGAACCGAAGAAGGAGGCGCTACCGGAATAGCCACTATGATTTCCCGGGGTTGTTGTTTGTATGCGAGCATAACCGTGCTCATAAGTGTATTGCCGGTAGCGATTCCATCATCGGTTATGATTACAATCTTATCCTTCAATTTAACCGGGCGGGAATCTTTATGGTATTCTTTATCTCTCTTGCGAAGTAACTCTCTGATCTTTTCTGTTTCTGCATTTAAATATTTTTCTGATAAGTGTTCCCCTGGACTTAAGGTAATATCCTTCAAACTCACCGCACCAATGGCGAATTCCTTGTTATAGGGATGACCTATTTTTTTTGATAACACAACATCCAGGGGTGCGTCCAGATAATTCGCGAGGATTGCTCCTATGGGTAGACCACCTCGCGGAATAGCCAGCACCACGACCGATTGGCCTTTATAATCTGCCAATTCCCGGGTTAATTGTTCTCCTGCGTCGATCCTGTCAGAAAACATAGCTTAAGTTTTTACTGAAGTTAAGCTAAAGAAGGCTCCTGCAAAATGATAAAAATCAAACTTACTGCAGTATGATTAAAATCATTATTTAATCTGCCTGAATTGGCTAATTTCAGAAGGAAATAAATTTCTGAATTATGGAAAATTTTAGAAAAAGACCAAAAGGTGAATTTATGATCCAGGCTAATTGGGATCAGCTTTATTTGCTGACTAAACATTGGGTATCCGATTTAAAATTCTTTAGAGATGATCTGAGATTTCTTAATAAACTCATCAATAAATATTTTATTTGGATAGATAATGATGAGAGTATAAGTGAAGTTTCCAAAATAAAGTCTAAGCTTCAGGAAATACGTTCCCGCTGCGAAGATTTGCTGAGTAAAACTGAAAAACACCGGGAGAAGCTTGGTATTTTGGTTGAAAATGATAGCGATGACTCAAGGATCTTTCGCCTGGAGCATGAACACCTGGAAGATGAGATCACATATTTCGTAAAGGCTTTTAGAAAAAATAGAATGGAGATTTTTAAGATCACCGAATACATAAAAGATACAGAAGACCTTTCCGGAATTAAATAAATTGGAGTTAAGCAAGAAAATCCCCAAGTGGGGATTTTTTTGCTTAAAGAAACTCGAAACGCGAATCCTTTCTGACCCTCTTTCTTCTTTTTGTGATTAAAGCCTTTTCTACCTTGGGTTCGGGTAAAGGGTTTTCAGGGTAGGATTCCATTGTTAACCGGGCCATGAGATAACAAACTGTTGATTCGGCACCCTGGTTTAAATTTACGTTCTCTTTTTCCAGTCCATCCCCACAACCTCCGGTAACGGGATTGTAAATAATTCGATTTAGATGATTGTCACCTAAAAACCAGTCGAAGGCTTTTTCCATTTTTTCCCTGTATTCAGGCTTTTTAAAATGCTGATAAAACAGGTCTAAAGCTTGTATGGTGTAAGCTACATCTATGGGTTGTTCTCCATAAATTTCCGGTTCAGTATGTTTTTGATGCCAGCCTCTATTGGAAATCACTTTGAATTCCCCGTTTCTGTACATTTTGGAAAGAAGAAACTCAAATGACTCCAGTGCGGTTTTTTTATATACCTCTTTCCCGGTAGTTGAATAGGCAAGCAACATAGCTTCCGGTAAGATACTATTGGCATAGGTGAGGTATTCTTCAAACCATTCCCACTCTTTTTCTCTGTTGAGGTCAAACGTGCTGATGAGTTTTTGGGCTAATTCTTCAATGGTGTTTTCCAACTGCCGGTCTTCAAAATTCTCAAGATAAAGGAAAAGACCTTTAATGGTAAAGGCAATTGCCCGCGGGGATAAAACGCCTGATATCCGGGGCCTGGCTTTGTTAATACAAGCTTTCGCCCTCTTCACGTATTCGGGTGGAAGATTGTGGGCTTCACTAATCACTGCCCCCAAAGCCCAGATTGCGCGGGCATTCGAATCTTCCAGGTTTACGTAATCATTTTTGATATGCACCTTGTTGTATTCATCTATATAATTCACAAAATTGCCGCTTTCGGTCTGGCATCTTTCTATAAAAGATAAATAGATATCTATGTAATAAAGGTTATCCCTCAATCTGAATTTATTGTAATGCATAAGAAGAACAATTAGGGCCCTGGCGTTGTCATCAAGGGTATATCCTGAATCCAGGTCGGGGATGCTTATTTTTGCAAATTGTATAATTCCCTTTGTCGTGGTAAGCCGTTTCAGATGATCCAGTTTAATTTTGGGTCTTGAAAATTTAAGCGGTTCATTTCGTTTCAAAACTCTTTGGTAGGCGCTGGCTTGTTGAATAGCGATATTATCCCATATGCTGGAATTGGTTTTAGAGTAGGCCTGAACAGCCATGAATTCCCGTAATTTTTTATCTGAAAGTAGTTTTATGGCAGCTTCTGATAATTGTTTGTGATTCCCAATTTCAATAAGGATTCCGAGTTCATGATTTAGGATTTCTTTAGTATGCGGATTGGTAGTAGCAATAATTGGGCAGGCACAGCTCATGGCGTAAGAAAAAGTACCGCTTACCGCCTGGTTTGGATCCTTTGAAGTGAACAGGTAAACATCTGTGGCCTGCAAAAATTCCAGGAGCTGATCTAACTCGATATAGGAATCATAGAATTTTACATGATTTGATAAATTTAGTTGTTCCACCAGGTTTTGCAAAAACCTCCTGTAATCATCCCTGTTGTTTATGATATTGCCCGGATGGGTTTTGCCTATAATAAGATACAATGCTTCTGGATAATGTTTTATAATCTCAGGTAAAGCATATAAAGCGGTTTCAATACTTTTTCCCGCTCCCAATAAACCAAAGGTTGATAAAAGAAGCCTGCCCTGGAAACCATATTTTTTCTTCACTTCATCTGGCGATTTCCATGCTACCAAATGAGTGCCATGTTGAATCAATTCGAGCTTTGATTTGGGGACATCATAATCTTCCATTAGGATCCTGGCCGATTGGTGGGTCATGACGAATATGAGTTCTGAAGCTTCCACCAGTTTTTGAACTACAGCTTTTAATTCGGGATTGGGCTTTGGAAGAACAGTGTGAAATGTAGTGACTATGGGTTTCTTCGTTTTTTCTAAAAATTCCAACAAATAGCTGCCGTATGATCCACCAAAAAGCCCAAACTCATGCTGAATATGAATTAATTTAACCTCGGAATCCTTGTTGATTTCTTCAGCGATACGAATATACTCCTGTTTTTCCGTCGGATTAAAATGATATGGGAACCCTGGTTTTTGGTCTTTTACAATTTCCAATTCTTCACAACAAAAGCTTCTCCCGAATTTACGCTGAAGAGATTGCATAGTATCCATTGTATAAGTAGCTATTCCGCAGGTGGTAGGCGGAAAAGTAGACATAAACAGGATTTTTAATGGTTTGCCGGAACTTTTCATACTGATTCTTTTTTTAATTCATTGAGCAAATCCTTTAACTTAACCGAAGCTACCGCAATGCAATCGTCCCCGGCCCCGTAATAGATGTACAAATCTTCCCCGAAAATGGCCGTGCCGGTGGGGAAAACAACATTGTTAACGACACCATTTTTTTCATATTCTTCAGTAGGAGAGAATAGGGGTGTCTTCAATTTTGAGATCAGTCTGCCAGGATTTTCATGGTTGAGTAAGGCAGCTGAGGCGTGGTAGATCAAACCGGTAACAGTAGTTTCTACTGCATGGTAAATAAGTAGCCATCCATCTTCGGTTTCAATAGGCGGGCAGCCAGCTCCGATGTGGCTGCATTCATAATGATATCGCGGCCGTAAAACGATATGATCGTGCAGATTTCTAACATAGTCCCGCCAGAAAGCCCGGCTGAGATCTTCTTTTTCTTCAAAATAAAAGATTTGAATGGAAGGCCACAGGCGGTGAAGTACCGCAAACTTCCCTTTTATTTTCTTCGGAAAAAATATCACATTCTTGTCCCATACGTAGATCTTTCCCTTCATTAGTTCGTTGAGCTTATAGCGCACAAAGAGCTCATAAAAGAGCAAATGTTTCTCACTGATTTTCTCGAAGTTTTCCCTGATGAGTTCTGAATATTCTTCATAATTAAATACAGGGGTGAGAATTCCCTGACGGGTAAAATTTTTCAGGTCTTCAGAGGTGGCATAAGCTCCAAAAACATTAATGCCGTCAAAGGCTGAATAAGTAAGATAATAGGTGTCATCAATTTTGGTGATTCGGGGATCTTCCGTACCCTGAAATTCATAGGTTTCCGTAGGGAAAAATATAGGGGAGGTGTTTCTTTTCACCACCTCCAGTGGACCTTCAAGTCGGCAATAACCTAAACTGGAATAATTACCTATGCGTACGGCGCGATAGAAAATATGTACAGAATTGTTTTCTTTTATTACCGCAGGATTAAATACCCCTTCATTTTCAAAGTTGTGTGGGGTTTTTTCCAGAATCACTCCGTGTTTTTTTACTTCCAGCGGCATTTCAGGTAGATTATATTAAAGATAAAAATGGAAAAAAAGATCCTTTAAAGCTATGATATTTATCAAGTTATAAATTTCTACCTACAATAATATTTTGTTAAAAAAGCTTTGTTATTAAAGTGGTTTATAGATGATTCGGGTCATATAAATTAAGAAAAGCTAGCCGTATATTAGAGTAATCATTAAAACCTACTATTATGCAAATCAATATTCAGTTTGTTAAAATTAAAAACAGTGAAGCTTTATCTGAATTTATAAATCAACATCTTGATAAATTGCAAAATAAATACGAATGGCTTATCCGGGCTGAAGTTTTTATCAAATGGGAAAGTCAGGCTATCGGAAAGGATAAGATCTGTGAAATAGAACTCAGTGCCCCGGGACCCCGAATTTTCGCCGAAGCCAGAGCAGACAATTTTGAGTTAGCCGTTAAAAATACCATTGCTGAACTGGAGCAGCAACTAAAAAGGAGAAAAGCAGTTTTTCAAAATCATTAGTTAGTCGAGGTGTTTATTTTATGACCCGGCGAAAGCCGGGTTTTTTCGTTTACAACTAGAACAAAACCTCTGAATATTCCCAAAGCTTATAAATAAACAAGAAAAGGAAACCAACAGCTACAAGAAACTCCATAAAAGTGGAGGCAAGTAAGCCTACAAAAGAACCAAAAGCAGCCCGCACCGCCGATCTGGAATCAGATTTATTGATGATCTCTCCTATAAAAGCTCCCACAAAAGCTCCTATGATTATTCCGAAGGGAATGGGAGCAAAGATCCCAATCACTAAGCCGATTGTCGCACCCCACATTCCGGTTTTGCTTCCGCCGTATTTTTTGGTTCCCATAGCCGGAATCACCAATTGAAGTACATAAATAAGTATGGCTATTACCAGAGTGACTCCCAGAAAAAGGTAGTTGACAGGTATTGAAGGTGCGAGATGTAAGAGTAATAAGCCTGCCCAGCTTACCGGAACTCCCGGCAAAATCGGAAGAAAACTTCCCAGAATCCCGGTGATAATTAAAATTCCTCCCAGTATAATAAAGAGTAAATCCATAGTGCTTATGCTATTTTCAAGGGAAGTTACAAATTAAAAGGCTTCACCAAATTAAATTTTAAACTAAAACATTAGGTGAAACTAAATATTTAGTTTTATATTAGCATCAGGGAAAATCTAAAATTGATTTCCGTCGGAATTTATCCCGGGTTTTGGGAGGGGCGGAAATGACAAAGTATAAAACAGTTGAATTAGATTTCCGCCTTCGCGGAAATGACTAAAATATTAATATGAAACAACTCACTAAAGCAGAAGAAGAGATCATGCAGATTCTCTGGAAATTGGAAAAAGCTAATGTCGCTTCCATTATAGAGGAAATGCCTAAACCTAAACCGGCTTATAATACGGTTTCTACTATTGTGCGAATTCTGGAAGACAAAGGTTTTGTAGCTCATGAAAAGAAAGGTAAAGGCTATTTGTATTTTCCGCTGCTGGAGCGGGAAACCTACAGCAACCAGAGCATTAATAAGCTGATGGACTCTTATTTTAACGGGTCATTTAAAAATATGGTCTCTTTTTTTATGAAGAAGAACGAGATGAGCACTAAAGACCTGGAAGCTGTTTTAAAGGAAATCAATAAAAAAGAGGACTAATGCTACAGTATATTTTTCAGGTAATATTATTTCAACTGGCTTTTTTGTTAGCCTATGAGGTTTTGCTGAAAAAGGAAACCTTTTTCAATGCCAACCGTG
>DATISX010000072.1:0-11972 GCA_035468275.1 Salegentibacter sp. | reverse complement strand
CTGAGATTTTTTGTCCAGTCCGTAAGCAAGGGCTGCAGCAGTTGGCTCGTTGATGATTCGCTGAACTTTAAGTCCGGCGATCTCACCTGCTTCTTTAGTAGCCTGACGCTGTGAATCGTTAAAATAAGCCGGTACGGTAATCACCGCTTCGGTTACCTCATGTCCAAGGTAGTCTTCAGCAGTTTTCTTCATTTTTTGAAGTATCATTGCTGAAAGTTCCTGTGGAGTATATTTTCTTCCGTCTATATCTACACGTGGAGTATCATTATCTCCTTTAACTACTTTATAAGGAACTCTTCCGGCTTCTCTAGAAGACTCAGAAAATTTATTCCCCATAAAACGCTTGATAGAGGCAACAGTTTTTTCAGGGTTGGTTACTGCCTGACGCTTTGCAGGATCTCCTACTTTTATTTCGCCGCCTTCCACAAAGGCAATTACAGAAGGCGTAGTTCTCTTACCTTCAGCATTAGGTATTACCGTTGGCTCGCTACCTTCCATAACGGCAACGCACGAGTTGGTAGTACCTAAATCAATTCCAATTATTTTACTCATAACTTTATACGTTGAATTATATATTTATTAGATTCTTTTTGTGTTCGCTGTGTTAAAGTCAATCATTATGCCAGCAGAAAAGTTATGACAGGATGTCACTTTAAACGCAAAGCCTTGCCAAATCTGCTTTACGAAATCGTTGTAAACTTTCTATTTTAATCTGTGCTTGAGCCTGACAAATCCTTATTTTTGCATTAAAATTTGCCCTGAATGCGAAAAATTGAATGTATTAGCGTTTTTGATATGCTAAAAGTGGGCGTTGGTCCATCCAGCTCTCATACTCTTGGCCCCTGGCGTGCTTCCCAGCGTTTTATTACTGAATTAAAGAAGAAAGGCTGTTTCGACCAGGTTGAACAACTTCATATTGATTTATATGGCTCGCTTTCCTTAACCGGAAGAGGTCATGCAACAGATATCGCCACTGTGTTGGGACTTTTAGGGCATGACCCGGTGACTATGGATATAAACCTTATCGAGCCCGAAATTGAAAAAATAAGGAATGAAAACAGTTTGCTTCTGAATGGCGAACTCCCAATTGATTTCAATATTGAAACCGATATAAAATTCAACCGAAAATTCCTTGAATTCCATCCAAACGGGATGACATTTAGAGCAGGGCTTTCCAATGGGAAAAAATACTCTTCTTCTTTCTATTCCATCGGCGGCGGTTTTGTGGTGAAAAAGGAACGCAAGAATGCCAGTAAGAAGATGCAAAGCTTTTTGGAGTTTCCGTTTCCCATAGAAAAAGCAACCGAATTACTTCAGTATTGTAAAGAGCAGAATAAAGGAATTGCAGAAATTGTAATGGAAAACGAAAGGTCGCTTCGCAGTGATGAAGAGATCGATGCCGGCCTACGCCAGATATGGGACGTAATGCTGGATTCAATGTACGTAGGCTGTCATACTGAAGGCATTCTTCCCGGCGGACTTAATGTGAAACGCCGTGCTTTTGAGATGCACCAGCGACTAATTGGCGACGAGCAATATTCTAATGCTGAGGAATGGATCACCGGGATAAGAAGAACCGAAGTGAAATTTCGCCAGATCCTTAAATGGGTGAGCTGTTTTGCTTTTAGCGTAAACGAGGTGAACGCTTCTTTAGGACGAGTTGTTACGGCTCCTACTAACGGAAGTTCAGGTACACTCCCCGCCGTCATGATGTATTATTTGGTAATTGAGAATCACGATGCCACTTTTGAAGACCTGAAACGCTTTATGCTGGTAGCCGGAGAAGTGGGTAGTTTGTTTAAAAAAGGAGCAACTATTTCCGCGGCTATGGGCGGTTGCCAGGCAGAAATAGGAGTTTCCTCGGCAATGGCTGCAGCCGGACTTACAGATCTCATGGGTGGCACTCCCGAACAATCCCTTATGGCCGCTGAGATCGCGATGGAACATCATCTCGGGCTTACCTGTGATCCAATCGCCGGACTGGTGCAGGTACCATGTATTGAAAGGAATTCAATGGGTGCAATAAAAGCTATAAATGCTGCTGAAATCGCGCTGGAAAGTGATGCCAGCAAGGCAAAAGTACCGCTAGACAAGGTAATCGAGACAATGTGGGATACCGCAAAAGATATGAACTCTAAATACAAAGAAACTTCCACGGGTGGACTCGCGGTTAGGGTGAATTTAAGTGATTGTTAAGTCCTCCCCAGCCCCTCCGAGGGAGGGGAGTTTAAATGTTTTCCGAAATAGTGCTATAAAAAAGCAATACTATATTTGAATAAAACATTCGTGAATTCGTGGCTTAAATCTAAGACAGTTTTAAATTGCGGTAATATTTAAATTTAGAATCTTGCAATTCCTGAAACTATCTCCGAAAACCAGAAACCTGTTTCGCAATTACTGGTTCATGTTGGGGACTTATTTTATTTTCTTTTTCCTGTTAGGCTTTCTCACTTCGGTAATGCCTTCCATCGATCTTGAAAAATATCAGCAAACGGAGCTCTTTAATTTCATGAATGAAAGTCCGTTGGCTTTTGTCATCATGGCTGTAGTTATCGCTCCGGTGCTGGAAGAAAGTCTTTTTAGAAGTCTGGTAAAACCAAGTCTTACCGAAATTTATATTTTTATCTGTGCGGTTTTAAGTTTTATCGCTCTCGCATTTATCCCTGTGGAAGCAAACGCTATTTTGAAATACAGCCTGGTGGTCCTTTCTGCATTTCTCCTGTTTCTCTTTTTTTCGGCTCTAAAACCCGGTCGGTTTTTGAGGAAATTCAGAATATTTCTAAACCGCAATTATGTTATTTTCTGGATTCTTACATCCGTACTTTTCGGGCTTGTGCATGTATGGAATTATATTGAAGGCTGGCAATTCGACCTTATTTTGTTCATCTTAATATTTCCGCGAATAATTGCAGGTTATTTCTTCGGAAAAATTAAGATTGAAAACCATAGTCTAATTTGGCCCATCTTCCTTCACGCCATGAACAATGCCGTGGTGGTTTTCTTTCTTTTGCCGGGCCTTATCTAATTTAACAAAGGCTTAAAAGTTGTTCCCTGTTCCATTTCGTAACTTATAAGCAAAACCAAAAAAGTATGAAAGCAGCACAAGTAAAAGAAAAAGGAGGGGATTTTATCCTTGTTGATATGGATAAACCTACTCCAAAAGAAAATGAAGTTTTGATAAAAGTGGAAGCCTGTGGGATTTGCCATAGTGATGCCTTTGTAAAAGACGGGGTTTTCCCCGGAATGGAGTTTCCCCGCGTTCCCGGCCATGAGGTGGTGGGAATTGTAGAGGAAGTTGGAGAAAAGGTTAAAAACTGGAAGAAAGGTCAGCGGGTCGGTGTTGGCTGGCATGGTGGACATTGTTTTGAATGCGAACCCTGTCGACGCGGAGATTTTATTAGCTGCGAAAATGCCCAGATCAGCGGAATATCCTATGATGGCGGCTACGCTGAATACATGTGCGCGCCAAAAGAAGCTATTGCTGCTATCCCTGAAGAACTCTCTTCAGCTGAAGCTGCTCCCCTGCTTTGTGCCGGGATCACGGTCTTCAATGCCTTGAGAAATTCAGGAATAAAACCGGGTAACCTGGTAGCCGTTCAAGGGATTGGTGGTTTAGGCCACCTGGCGATACAATACGCTGCCAAAATGGGAATGCGGACTGTCGCGATTTCCACCAGCGATAGTAAAAAGGAGCTTGCAAAAGAACTCGGTGCTCACCACTTCATCAACACAGATGAAAAAGATGCCTCGAAGGAATTACAAAACCTGGGAGGAGCCAAACTTATCCTGGCTACCGCACCATATAGCAAAGCCATAACTTCGGTGGTGGGAGGTTTAGGAACAGACGGTAAATTACTTATGGTAGCTGCAACAGGCGACCCGATTGAAGTTTCTCCAATGGAACTGCTGATGGGAAGAAAATCGGTGGCGGGATGGCCAAGCGGTACAGCAATGGACTCTGAGGATACGCTGAACTTCAGCGCGCTTACCGGTACCAAACCCAAAATCGAAGAATATCCTTTAGAAAAGGTAAATGAAGCCTATGACAGAATGATCAATAACAAGGCCCGTTTTCGGGTGGTGTTGAAACCATAGAAATACCTTGAATTTTATTTTGAAACCTGCGGCAGAACCGCAGGTTTTTTATTGATCTTCGTTTTAGCACCAATTCCATTAAATTCAGTAAAAAAAGATTCCTGTCTGAAAAGAATGGAATTTAAATTTTATTGCAAGCCTTCTTTTTCCGGGTATCTACAAGGTAAATGACCTTCCACTCTCCTTCAAGCTTCATTAGCTGAAATGAATTTACTCCGCAATGGCTGAATTCCCCATTCAGATAAAATGAATATGGCGTGGAAACATTTGCCATTTTTCCGTAAACCGAAATTTCAAAATCGTGAAGCACCTCTTCAAATTTGGTGGTATCAGGAATAGTGGCGATCCCTATCAGAAATTTGGAAAAAGTATCTGTCGTGAGTTGGGTTCCTTTCTCTGAAGAAACCGATATGCTTTGCAAAACAATATCCTGATGGGCGAAACTTTTAAGTTTTATTGTATCCTGCTCATGAAAAGCATCGAAGAAGTCAACGACCAGTTTTTTAACCGATTCTTCCTCGGAAGTGGTTTGCGCAAAACTAATTGTGCTATATAAAAGCAGAACCAGGGTAAATAGAGATTTCATAAGGGTTGATTTTTGATTGATGCGGTCTAATTTACTACTTTTACTCAAATTAAAAATTGGATAGATGTCTGTTGCAAAAAAGGAATACAAAAGGGTAACCACCAAGTCCCTGGTAGATATGAAGCAAAATGGTGAGAAGATCGCGATGCTTACCTCCTACGATTATTCTATGGCAAAGATTGTGGACGGTGCCGGGATAGATGTAATTCTGGTAGGCGATTCAGCCAGTAATGTCATGGCGGGTCACGAAACCACCCTTCCTATAACATTGGACCAGATGATCTATCACGCTCAAAGTGTAATCAGAGCCATTCATCGCGCACTTGTGGTGGTGGATCTTCCATTTGGAAGTTACCAGAGCGATCCCAAGGAAGCTTTGCGTTCAGCCATCCGAATTATGAAAGAGAGCGGCGCACACGCAGTTAAACTTGAAGGTGGTAAGGAAATCAAGGAATCCCTGAAGAGAATTCTTCACGCTGGAATTCCGGTAATGGGACATTTAGGTCTCACCCCTCAGTCTATTTATAAATTCGGAACCTATACCGTTCGTGCCAAGGAAGAAGCTGAAGCCGAAAAACTAAAATCTGACGCGAAACTGCTCGAGAAAATTGGGTGTTTCGCCATCGTACTGGAAAAGGTCCCTGCAAAACTTGCAAAAGAAGTAGCAGAAAGCATCAGTATTCCGGTTATTGGAATTGGCGCAGGAAATGGCGTTGACGGACAGGTTTTAGTGGTTCACGATATGCTTGGGATGAACCACGAGTTCAATCCGCGGTTTCTAAGACGTTACGCCGACTTGCATTCAGAAATGACCAAAGCTTTTGAGAATTACCGGGATGATGTAAAAAATAAGGATTTCCCGAGTGATGAGGAGCAGTATTAAAATCAGTTGGCAGTAAGTAGTTGCAGCTGGCAGTTCAGTGTAGTTAAATTCTCAGTTTGGAAAAAATAATTTCAACCAAAAATAATCTTCAAGTTCTTTACGAAGACAATCATTTGATTATCGTAAATAAACGCCCGGGTGATATTGTACAAGGTGATAAGACCGGAGATATTCCATTGAGTGAAGTGGTAAAAGATTATATTAAGAAGAAATACAACAAACCCGGTAATGTATATCTGGGGGTAGTCCACAGACTGGATAGACCTACCAGCGGAATTGTAGTATTCGCAAAAACATCAAAAGCTCTTCCCCGCCTGAACAAATTATTCAAGGAAAAGGAGGCAAAAAAGACCTACTGGGCAATTGTAAAAAATGCTCCTCCGAAACAGGAAGACAGCCTGGTGCATTTCATGAAGCGGAATACAAAACAAAATAAATCCTACGCTCATATTAAAGAGGTCCCCGACAGCAAAAAAGCCGTTCTGGAATACCGAATATTGAAAAAACTCGACAATTATTATTTGTTGGAAATAGACCTACATACCGGCAGGCATCATCAGATCCGGAGTCAACTATCTGCAATTGGTTGCCCCATAAAAGGTGACCTGAAATACGGCTTTGATCGTAGCAACAAAGATGCGAGTATTCATTTGCATGCAAGAAAACTGGTTTTTGAACATCCGGTGAAGAAGGAGAAACTGGAGATAATTGCAACTCCACCTGAAGACCCTTTGTGGGATGCCAGCTTGTAATTACAGTATGAAAATTCGCCTTAGTTATTTCTTTTTTACTTCCACTGAAAAAGAATAAAAATCATTTTTTAAAAGGAAAAATGAAATAATAAAATTCGTATCTTTAATAGGAATAAGCTGAAGTGATGCTTATTCCAACTTTCCCCAAAACAGATTGAAAGCCCAAAGCGAATACTTTTCGCCTTATGATAATGGCGTTTATTTGATGCCCCAACAATATCCCCCGAAAATAACATTCTAAGACTATTGATATGAGAACGTACATTTTTTTCGGGCTTATAATTGGAACATTTTTATTCCAAAATTCTCCTGTAAACGCCCAGGACATCGATGACCCTAAACAAGCAGCAGAGATTCCCGCTTCGGAAGTTGAATTCATAGAACAGGATTCGACCACTTTTATAAAAAGTTTGGTAAAAGATGCGGCCGAAATGCTACGTACCCAGGGAAAATCTGCATTTGAAGAATTCCGGAAGCCGGAAAGCCGCTGGCGAAAGGGAGAAACCTACATTTTTGTTTTAGACAAAGAAGGAAATATGCTGGTGCATGCTGACCCTGAAATGGAAAATAAGAACCAGCTGGATCTTAAAGATGTTAACGGGAAACCGATAATTCGAGGGCTCCTGGCAGCCGCTACGACGCTCCCTGAAAAACAGGAGGGTTGGTTCCATTACCAGTGGCCGGTACCCGATGGGCTTCTTCCGCGCTGGAAAAGCAGTTTTGTGCAATTGGTTCAATCCCCAGATGGTAACGAATATGTTATTGGCAGTGGAATGTACAATGATCGCATGGAAAAAGAATTTGTAATTGATATGGTAGAGGATGCAGCGGGACAAATTGAAAATGAAGGTGAAGCTGCTTTTGATAAATTCTATGACCCTGCAGGCCCATTCCTGGTAAAGGATACCTATGTTTTCATTTTGGACACCGCCGGGGTCGAACTCGTGAATCCCGGCTTCCGGAATCTGGAAGGGCGCAATCTCATGGATCTCAAAGATTCTGAAGGCAAATTGCTGGTACAGGAAATGTTCAAAGCAATAGAGAAAGATAGCACGGCCTGGATAGAATATATGTGGCCCAAACCGGGAGACAATCGCTCTACCCAGAAATCAACATATGTTAGGAAAGCAGCACTAGGTGAAAGCTGGGTTTTGATTGGAGCAGGTGTATATCTTGCTGATGCACCAAAAACTGTTTTGAAATCAGAAGAGATCACCCCCATTGACCTAAAGAATTTTGTAACCGAAGCCGCAGCAAAACTGGAAGAAGAAGGTGAAAAAGCATTTCCGGAATTCAGGACAAAAGATTCGCAGTGGAATGATGGGGACAAATATCTGTTTGTATGGAATCTTGACGGAAAAAGAGTTTTTCATGCTGCAGACTCAACTTTAGAAGGAGAAATAGTTAACGAAATCAGGGATGCGCTGGACAGGCCATATGGCAAGATGTTCCTTGAGACTGCTTCCTCTAATGCAGGTGAAGGTTGGGTGCATTACATGTTCCCGGAACCCGGGGATATCTTTCCTACCTGGAAATCCAGTTACATCAAGAAGATCACCTTCCCTTCCGGAGAAAATCATTTGGTAGGCAGCGGCATATACAATATGAAAATGGATAAATTCTTAATCGAAGAAATGGTGCAGCAGGCAGCGGCTTTGATTGAGGATCAGGGACGCGAAGCTTTTGAATTGTTACGGGATAAAAAAGGTATATTTTATTTTATGGATACTTATATTTTCGTCACCAGTCCCGACGGTACAGAGCTGGCAAACCCTGCCATGCCTTCTCTTGAAGGCAAAAACCTGATTGACATGAAAGATCTTAAAGGAAATCCTGTTGTAAAAGAAGAGATTGACCTTGCCATGGAGAAAGGCAGCGGATGGCTGGAAATGTCCTGGTTTAAACCCGGCACCAATACTCCCGCTACTAAAATGACCTTCGTGAAACAGGTACAATCTAATGGGGAAACCTTTATAGTTGGATCTGGTTATTATCCGGAAAAAGAGTAAATATTCCCATCTTGGAATTAATATTAAAACGGGCTTTTTTAAGGTTCATCTTAAATATGCCTGACATTCACTTGCACGCCCGGGAAATTTGATTTGTACCTACGGTAAAAAAGGAGGAAATTTGCATTTCGAGCCAGCTTCCAGAGGAAATACTCATGGATTTGAACTGATACCTACAAAAATCACCTATGAAGAATTTTTACCTTGGTTTTATTGTTAGCCTGATTTCTATTTCCGCATTTTCGCAGGACACTATTTATTTGGATAAACATTATTCAGAATTGGATTCAAAAGAGGACGCCCAATACTATAAAATAATCACTCCTACCCCAACCGAAAATTATGAGTTTCTAAGAACAACTTACTTCCTGGATGGACAGAAAAAGGCTGAACAATATTATAATATTAAGAACTCTAAACCGGTCTATGAAGGACTACATAAGCATTGGTATGATACCGGAGCTTTATTTTATCAATTGCCTTATAAAAACGGAAAAAAGCATGGCGACCTGGTCGCTTTTTGGAATAATGGAGAGAAAAGACGACAGGATACTTTTAAAAGAGATCAGTTAAAGGAAGGAAAAGTCTGGAATGAAAAAGGTGAAGAAATCCCTTATTTTGAATATCATATTCCAGCATCATTTCCCGGTGGAAAGGAAAAATTATATGCCTTTTTGAAGGAAAACATTAATATTCCGCAGGAACAAAAACGAGGAGTTTCAGTAAGGGTAATTTTAAGATTCACTATAAATACTGAAGGTGATCTTTCAGAAATTCAAATTGTAGAAGGCGCACCTCATCGATATAACGCCGAAGCCGTTAGAGTTTTAAGCAAAATGCCACAATGGACTCCCAGCAGGCGTTTTGGAGAAGTTATCGCCACAAGATATACTTTGCCAATTATTTTTCAGAAATAATCATCGGCTTATCTCATTTAGTTTCCTTGATATCACTTCAGCCACAGGTTGGTTCTCTATCTTACTTTCCAACCAGGAAATAATATCGAGATATAAGAAGGCACGTCGTTCATATGGATGCGTTTCATATTGTTTCAAAGTGGCGTGAAGCTCACGGAATTCATCTCTGATATCCAAGGGAGAAACTTCCGGCAAATTCCGCAGAAATCGTATCATTTCCTTCTGAACCTTGTGCAGGTCATTCATCTTAATTAGAAACTTATAGGTGGATTTGATGAGACTTTCCAGGTGATAATCCATCCCGGCTTCGTAATGAGCCACAAGGTTCAGAATTCGGGAAAAACACATAAGGTCTTCCCGCATCTCGAGGGATTTATTATTGATTATCTTTTTAAGAAATACAATACATTGCTTGTTATCTCCATTCCCGAAATATAAACAGGCGATCTTATAATAGAAAACCATAATATGGTGTTCGTCTATTCGGCCTTTATATTTTTTTATCTTTTTCTGAATCTTCTCCACCAGCTCCTCACCATTGGCAAACTCTCCTTTCATAAAGCGCAAATTGAGTTTATTGCTATATAAATAAAGGAAAGAAAGGGCTTTTATGTTATCGTCGTCCGGGATTTTTGGATCTTTTAGAGTGGCTTCCATTTTCTTAAGTACCTGTTCAAATAATTTAGCGTGATTCAGGTAAAATAGGGATTCCAGTAAGTAATGATTGCCTTTTATATATGAAACAGGATGTAATGAGACCAAATGTGGATATTCATCAAAAAGATCTATCCATTTCATTGAATAGCGGTAACAGGCCAAAAAATCCTGGGTTATAAAACTAAACCATAAGTGCGCTTTATAGAGCCACAATTTCTCATGAAAACCCAGTTCCTTAAAATTATACTCTGGAATATTCTCGTGAAAAAAATCCCTGATGGTTGCCGCTTCATCTTCAGTTCTGGCATAACCCATTTTCAGAAAAATACCGTAGAGCTGTAAAGAAAGGTTTGATAATTTGGCGTTTAACTGGGTTAAAGAACTTAGCTCTTCCGTTTGCTGGATCAATAACTCCGCACGGTTTCGAATACTCCGCGTGATATACTGGGATTCTATTATCTTTTCAAGCTCAAGGATTTGATAGGCAAGACTGTTTTCTTCATAATGAACGGCAGTAGTCTTAATTTTGTCCAGCAGTTTCAACGCCTGATTATAAAGCCCTTTTCGATACAGAATGTAAGCAAAATCCAGTTGCTCCCTAATTTGTACCGGAACTGTTTGGTTTGCGGGATTAAGCCTTAAACTCACCAATATCTGCTTATACAAATGAGCCTTAACATTGGAAAGCTGCTGCTTACTAATCTTTGTTTTCTGTAGGATCTCCTTCTCGTCATACTTTTTCAGCTTGGTCATCACCTTGAATAAATTCAGGAATTTGCTGTCGGTGTTCACTCCAATTCTTCCTACATACAGAGAAAATTGTCGCTTTTCTGAAGGAGAAAGAGACTTTATAAGCGAAAACAGGTTATCGGTCAATTCATTAGTCATTGTAACAAGTAGGCTTCTAAGATACTGTAAATCAGCATATTTACAGCTTGTGATTAGTTTTTAATTATCGTAATACTCTTTTAAAAAACAGACTTAAGGGCAGGCTAAAACTATACTTTAGTTAAAGATAAAGCAAAAGAAATCTCTTATGAGCACAGAAAAGGTAGAAATTTTTGACACCACGTTACGAGACGGAGAGCAGGTTCCGGGTTGTAAATTGAATACAGCCCAAAAACTTAAAATCGC
Organism: Salegentibacter sp.; assembly: GCA_035468275.1. Classification (GTDB taxonomy): domain Bacteria; phylum Bacteroidota; class Bacteroidia; order Flavobacteriales; family Flavobacteriaceae; genus Salegentibacter. The sequence continues at coordinate 939 of DATISX010000072.1, read as the reverse complement.
CGCGCGTCTTGATGAGCTGGGAGTAGATGTTATTGAAGCAGGTTTTCCCATTTCCAGTCCCGGCGATTTTCAATCGGTTTATGAAATCTCTAAACTGGCAAAGAATGCCGCCGTTTGTGGACTCACCCGTGCTGTTAAAAAGGATATCGAAGTTGCTGCTGAAGCTTTAAAATATGCTAAGAAACCGCGTATTCATACGGGAATTGGCACTTCAGATTCTCATATTAAATATAAATTCAATTCTACAAGAGAAGAAATTATTGTGCGTGGTGTAGCCGCAGTGAAACACGCAAAGAATTTTGTAGACGATGTTGAATTTTATGCCGAAGATGCCGGGAGAACAGACAATGAATTTCTTGCCCGCGTTTGTACCGAGATGATCAAAGCCGGTGCAACAGTATTAAATATTCCTGATACCACCGGATACTGCCTTCCAGATGAATACGGAAGAAAAATAAAATATTTAAAAGACAACGTAAAAGACATCGAAAAAGTTAGAATTTCCTGCCATTGTCACAATGATTTAGGTCTTGCTACAGCCAATGCTATTGCGGGTGTACAGAATGGTGCACGCCAAATAGAATGTACCATCAACGGGATTGGTGAGCGTGCCGGGAATACTGCGTTGGAAGAGGTCGTCATGATTTTAAGACAACACCCGATTTTAAATTTAAACACCGATATAGACCCGAAATTCCTTTTTGACACAAGTTGTATGGTTTCCAGGGAAATGGGAATGTTTGTACAGCCAAACAAAGCAATTGTAGGTGCAAATGCCTTTGCCCACAGCTCCGGAATTCACCAGGACGGGGTGATTAAAAACCGTGAAACTTATGAAATTATTGACCCTGCGGAGGTTGGTGTAACCGAAACGGCGATTGTATTGACTGCAAGAAGCGGAAGAGCAGCCCTAGCTTATAAAGCCAAGAAAATGGGATA
>DATISX010000071.1:0-10769 GCA_035468275.1 Salegentibacter sp. | reverse complement strand
CTTCCAGACTTTCAAATTCAAATATTCCTAAACGGAAATTTTCACCTTCTCTCGCCGATTTGAATTCCAGAATAGCTTTATCCTGGTGAATATCAGGAGCTGCATTGGAAACTATATTCTGCTTTAAAAGGTCAAATACCTCTCTTGCACCACTGTATTGGGAAGCAATTACCAAACAATCGAATCTACTTTTCATTGGGGCTAAAGTTTAATCCGGAAATTTTCTAAGAGATAATTCCAATAGATTTACATCCAGCAGGAACCATCCCAAAAATGGGGTATCCGGGCAATTAATCTTATAACAGCAACCAACGTAGTAGGTATAGCCGGTTGATTTTACATCTCATCGAAACGGTAAAGCTTTTCTCCAGGCAGGTTCAAATCTTCATTGCTTACCGGGCTATAAATCTGTGTTTTATAGCCGTTACTAAGTTAAATAAATAAAAGCTAAATTGGATTTCTACAGAAATAAGTAATGAACAGGTTATTAACTATTATTGGACAATAATAAAGATCATTTTGGGAAAATAATGCGATATAATTACTCTCTACTGTCAAATAGCAGATTTCGGTATAAATTGCTATTTTCGAATTTTAAAAACTTGAATTCATTTCACTCCACAACTTATGGAAAAATCAAAACGAGAGAAAGCTATACAAGCTGTTTCCTTTGTAATAACTTTTGTGATAGCTTTCTTTGCAGTCCAGTATTTCTTCTTTGATAACAAAAATCTGGAAGAACAGTTGACTGATGCGGCAAAAGAGGTCAATAATATTTCCCCTAAAATGATTGATGAATATTCCAGGTTGGACAGTGCCTCTACCGTAGGCGACCAAATTTTTAAATATCACTATACGCTTGTTGATATGTCGAAGACAGAGGTTAATAAAGATACCGTGGAAAAATATATTAGACCGGGAATAATTGAAAATGTAAAAACCAGCCCGGACCTTCAGGATTTCAGAGATAATAAGATCACTATGAGCTATAATTATTATGATAAAAACGGCGAATTCGTACTTAATATTGATGTTAGCCCGGAGATGTATTAGTTAGCCTGATACCATCCCTATTCTCTCATAAATCTTCTTTTTTTTAAGCTTATTTCCAGTATTTTTTCAGGAAAATAAAAATTAAGTATACAAAGATTAAGGTCTAAACTCCCGGGCAGTTCAGGTTTCTCTTACTGGCCTCTCCCTATCTTACAGGTAACTGATTCGTAACTTCTTCGAAGTTTCTCCGTAAAAAGTCGCTGTTTACGGGGGAACTTCGAAGAAATATCGAAGAAACTACGAGTTAGTTATAGAGATGCTAAGGATTTGGTAGCACCCACATAGTTATAAGCATGTATCTGAGTACCCAAATAATTGAGAGTTTTCATATTGTTAAGAGAAATAATAAAAGGTCTGGTTTCTTGTGAATTGCTTTCAGAATTGTATTTTTAATTAGGATTTACAGGCTTGTGATCCTCATATTCAACTTCCAGATTGTTGTGAAACATGAAGTGCCGCCCATATTAGGATTCAATGCAGATTTTGCAGACACCTCAAAGGTTATATGATTCAACGATGTATTGCAGGATTCTGCTTTATTGGATTTAATGAAATATACTAAAGAAGAATACATCGAAATTGCTGAAAAGGCAGAAACAGTGAATCGTGCTTTTCGTAATAATCCTGACTACAATAACATCAACATAGAACAGGATCTTTCCAGAATTAAAACGCCCACTGTTGTCATTCAGGGTGACCAGGATTATGTTGTTGGCTTAGAGCATGCTGACTTAATATACAATGGGTTATCAGGGCTATCTGAAGAAAATAAGGAAATTCATATTATCCCAAATACAGGACATTCCCCCGCAATTGAGAGCCCGGAGAAATTATCTGAAATTCTGACTACCTTTTACTCTAAACATAACAATTAAGGTTTCTAAAAAACCACTATAGAATAGTATACAAAATGCTCTCAAAGGATACACGGAAAACAGAAAATAATTTGTTTTTCATAGAGAATAAAATTGTATTCTCCTTGAGGCGGAGCACTTCCACAACAGGCTACTTCTTTGAACTTAAAAACTATCAATGGCTTGTATTCCTGCTCATACAATCTAAAAAAAACAGTATCAGAGATTTGTAATCCTGACATTTGTCATTGCTTTTATGCTAATCAAATTCTACTTTAAAAGACTTTTTTAATCTAAAGTATTAAAGTCTTGAAAGCAGAAAAAAGGGCTATCAAGATTCTTTTCCTTCTAAAGTTCAGTTTAGGGATAATGGAGGTTTGAACACCTTGGGACACAAAAAACGGACAGGTAGCAAATGCTGCCAGGGAAGCACTTCAATTTGAAGAATTTAGAAAAGGAGCCATCTGGGTAGGGAAAGAACAAGTAGAACTACAGTAGATAAAATACAGGCCAAATCACCTCATGGTATGGGGAAAAGAAAATTCAAAGTTGATATTATATTTAATGGCAAAGAAATTTTAGAACCTTTCCCTTAAATCTTATGGAATCAAAGACTGAAAATAAATGAAAAAGGTAACGATAGACAATTACTTAGATCCCCATTACATACACAGAAGCAATTGGTTAAGAGCTGCTGTTTTGGGGGCAAACGATGGAATAATATCTATTTCAAGTCTCGCAATTGGTGTTGCTGCTGCAAGTTCAACAAGAGAACCAATTGTTTTAGCAACAGTAGCCGGACTTGTTGCCGGTGCATTATCCATGGCTGCTGGAGAATATGTCTCTGTAAGTTCACAAACAGACACCGAAAAGGCAGATATAGAAAGAGAGAAACAAGAGCTCGAAGAAATGCCCGAAACAGAGTTAAATATTTTAGCCCAAATCTATGAGAATAGGGGTCTAAGAAAAGAAACAGCAACGCAAGTCGCAATTGAAATGACTGAACACGATGCCTTAGGGACACATATGAGAGATGAATTAGGAATAAATGAGATTAGTCAGGCGAATCCAATACAAGCAGCCATAGCATCAGGTGCATCATTTATTGTGGGTGGCGTCTTGCCGCTTTTGGTAGTACTTTTTTCACCCATAAAAGGAATGGAATACCTGCTTTACGGTTTCACAACTATATTTCTAATTGTTTTAGGAGCAACCTCGGCAAAAACAGGTGGTTCAAGTATAAAAAAAGCAATTTTACGAATTACAATATGGGGCACAATTGCCATGGGCCTATCGGCTCTGGTGGGATATATCTTTGGTGTTAATGTATAATTCTATAATTAAATTAAAATGAATGAAGCACATTTTCATTTGGCGGTAAATCATTTACCAATCATTTTCCCGGTTGCCGGTTGTGGGAATAATCGTTTTGGTTACGGGCCTGATTTCTAAATTAGAGACGGTAAAACGAACAGCCTATTTGAATTTCATTATTGGTGCCTTAACTTCTCCTACAATTTTTGCATAAACACAACAATTAGGCTTGATCCGTTTTCAAACTTCGTTTGAACCTTCCTTAAAAGAAAAATGCTTCCCCTTTCAGGGAAGCATTTAAAGCTTTGCGGAGAAAGAGGGATTCGAACCCCCGGAGGTGTGACCCTCAACAGTTTTCAAGACTGCCGCATTCGACCACTCTGCCATTTCTCCTTAGCGGACCTGCCCACCGAGGTGCCTCGGTGCGTAGGCGGGTGCAAATATAACAAGCTTTTTTAATTACACCCAATAAAAACTTCAAGTTTTTTAGACGCTTTTGCAGGGGATTAATTTTCAGCTTATAAGCCTTAAAAAAAATTAGGTGGATTGTAGGCTTTTTCTAACTTTAACTCAAAATTCCTTCCCGATGAAGAAAATTTATACCTTTTTTATCTTGCTGTTTAGTATTTCAACATTATACGCCCAAAACAAAGACCGAATGGAACAGGACTGGCCAAACCTACAAAAATATCATCAGGAGAATCAGAAGATCAAAGATTCCGGTAAAAAGCCCATCGCAGTGTTTATGGGAAATTCCATCACCGAAGGCTGGGTAAACACGAATCCGGAATTCTTCAGAAAAAATAATTTCACAGGCCGCGGAATTGGCGGCCAAACCACCCCACAAATGCTCATCCGCTTCACCCCCGATGTGATCGACCTGGAACCTGAAGTCGTGGTTATCCTGGCCGGCACCAATGACATTGCCGGGAATACCGGAGCCTCTTCCGTAAAGATGATTACCGATAATATTAAGGCCATGGCCCAGCTTGCCAAAGCTAACGGGATTAAAGTGGTGCTGAGTTCCATCCTTCCGGTTTATGATTATCCCTGGCAGCCCGGACTCAATCCGGTTGAGAAGATTGCTTCAGTAAATACATGGCTAAAAAGTTATGCCCAGGAAAATAATCATATTTATCTCGATTATTTTCCCGCCTTAGCCAATAAAAAGAGGGGAATGAAACCGGAATACGCCGACGACGGCGTTCATCCAACTAAAATGGGTTACACGGTCATGGAGCCATTTGTGCTTGATGCCATAAAAAAAGCTCTGGGGTCGAAATAAATAAGCTTTGGTGCAAGTCTAATGTTTTCTGTTTCTGTATTTGATTATTAATAGGGAAAACCCCTATCTTGGGCCTTTTTAAAAACAATTATTTATACTATGAAATGAGCATAACGGGAATTCGTTACAAACACCAAAAATGCTATGCGAATCGCATATGACAATTAAAAAACAATAAATATCAACATATGAAAAAAATATTTTTATTTGCCCTTTCCGCAGGACTTGTTAGTTGCGGAGTCCACAACAAAAACGTAGAAAATGCAGATCCGATGGAATATGCAAATACTATAACTTCTCAGGAGCTTAAAGATCATTTGTATGTGTTTTCTGATGATGAATTTGAAGGACGAGATACCGGAGAACCGGGCCAGAAAAAAGCCGCCGAATATCTTCGGAACGAATTTATTAATTTGAATATCCCTTCTCCGGCCGGAGTAGACAATTATTACCAGATTATTCCTACTGAATTTTTCAACGGAAAACTGAAGGCTTCAGAAAATGTCCTTGGATATATTGAAGGAAGCGAATTTCCCGAAGAAGTGCTAGTTATCACCTCTCATTATGACCACGTAGGAATTGATGAGGAAGGAAATATTTATAACGGAGCTGATGATGGTGGATCGGGGCCAATGGCTGTACTTGAGATGGCAGAAGCATTTGCCGAAGCCAAAAAAGATGGTTACACTCCAAAACGTTCTATCCTTTTCATGTTGCTAACCGGTGAGGAAAAAGGTCTTCTGGGTTCTAAATATTACACTGAAAATCCTGTATTTCCCCTTGAAAATACCGTGGCCAATCTCAATGCTGATATGATTGGGCGTATAGATGCCGATCACGAAGGCAACGATAATTATGTGTACTTAATTGGTAGTGATAAACTCAGTACCGACCTACATGAACTTAGTGAAAACGTTAATTCAGAGTATATGAATTTGGACCTGGATTACACTTATAATGATGAGAACGATCCTAACCGTTTTTATTACCGAAGTGATCACTATAATTTTGCTAAAAACAATATTCCTGTGATCTTTTATTTTACCGGAGTTCACGCCGATTATCACAAACATACTGATACTGCGGAAAAGATTGAATATGATGCTTTGACCAAGCGTGCCAAATTGATTTTTCTTACTGCCTGGGAAATCGCCAACCGCGATGAGCGACTTGTAGTAGATAAAGCTGAAGAAACAGTAGAATAATTTAATTTATCAAAACTCAAGATAGGCCCCGTTTTTCGGGGCTTTTTCTTTTCCGGTAATCCAACTTTTGATACTCAGGATATCACAACTTGCGATTATTTATTACCTTGTAAAAAATTATCACTCTCAAAATGATCGATTTCGACCAGGAAACCTGGATTTATCTCGCCATTATTGTAGTTTTTCTAGTTATTTTTATGTGGAATTCACGCCGCGCTAAACAACACAGAAAAGCCCGCAAAAATGAAAATTTCAGAAAACGCTATCTTGAACGGCGTAGAAAAGAACAAGCTGAAACAGAAAATCAGATCTAAGCTTTCATAAATTTTTATCCGGGATAATTTTTTCACTTCCTTTTGTACCTTTGAGGGAAATAGCATTTATGAAAATTTATACAAAAACCGGTGATAAAGGAACCACGGCTCTTTTTGGAGGAACCCGGGTTCCAAAACCCCATATACGCATTGAAAGTTACGGTACCGTAGACGAATTAAACTCTCACATAGGCCTGGTGCGCGATCAGAAAATAGACGAGCATACCCAAAAGGTCCTGATAAAAATTCAGGATAGACTCTTTACCATAGGATCTATGCTGGCCACCGATCCTGCAAAAGCAACCCTGAAAAGCGGAAAAGAAAGACTGAATATCCCCAAAATTTCCGCCGAAGATATCGAGCTTCTCGAAAAGGAGATGGATATGATGAATGAAAACCTTCCTGAAATGACCCATTTCGTTCTTCCGGGAGGACATCAAAGCGTGTCATTCTGTCACATAGCGCGTTGTGTATGCCGGCGTGCAGAACGAATGGCCACAGCATTATACGAAAATGAGACCTTTGATGAAAAACTGTTGCAATACCTCAACCGCCTTTCTGACTATCTCTTTGTGCTGGCACGGAAGTTGAGCCACGAGTTACAGGCTGATGAGATAAAATGGATCCCACCAAAATCCTGATATTCTCCTCTAAGCTCTTCTAAAAAAATAATTTTCACCAAAATTTATAATTTTAGAAAAAGTTCTTATCTTATTGAGGAAATAATAGATTTTTTTCTTTGCTATATCAGTAAAAAATTTATTTTTGCAAAAATAAAAAACCCGATTAACCAATGTACTGGACTTTAGAATTAGCATCATATTTAAGCGATGCACCATGGCCGGCAACCAAAGATGAGTTAATTGATTATGCAATCAGGACAGGAGCCCCTTTAGAGGTGGTGGAAAACCTGCAGGCTATTGAAGACGAAGGAGATTCATACGATTCTATTGAAGAGATTTGGCCCGATTATCCTACCGACGATGATTATCTTTGGAACGAGGATGAATATTAAGAAACACGCAAAAAAATAGAAAAAAGTCTCCAAAGCGAGGCTTTTTTTTTGCGTACATTTGAACCTTATTAAACGTAAAAACTATTATGAGTTTTTTAGATTCTGTATTAAAAGTATTTGTAGGAGATAAATCCAAAAAAGACGTCAAGGAAATAACCCCAATAGTTGACAAAATCAAGGCACTTGAGTCCGATTTTGAAAAACTTAGCATTGATGAGTTAAGAGCAAAAACCACTGAATTTAAAGCAAAGATTGCTGAAGCTTTAAAAGACGTAAATTCTCAGATTTCCGACCTGGAAAAAGAGGCCGATGAGTCTGACGATATCACCCGAAAAGAAGATATTTATGCCGAAATTGATGCTCTAAAGGATAAGGTCTATGAAATTTCAGAAAATGTATTAAATGATATTCTTCCCGAGGCTTTTGCCACGGTAAAAGAAACCGCAAAACGTTTCTTCCATAACACTGAACTTAAAGTAACCGCTTCAGAATATGATCGGGAACTTTCAGCTGAAAAAGATTATATCAATCTCGAAGGAGATCATGCTATATGGAGTAATTCCTGGGATGCTGCCGGGAAACCTATCACCTGGGATATGATCCACTATGATGTTCAGCTTATTGGTGGGGTTGCCATGCATCAGGGTAAAATTGCAGAGATGCAAACCGGTGAAGGTAAAACCCTTGTAGCAACATTACCCATGTATCTTAACGCCTTAACAGGAAACGGGGTGCACCTGGTAACGGTAAACGATTACCTTGCCAAGCGTGACAGCGCCTGGATGGCACCAATCTTTCAATTTCACGGGTTAAGCGTAGATTGTATAGATTATCATCGTCCTAATTCCGCGGAAAGAAGAAGAGCCTATAACGCCGATATTACCTACGGAACCAATAATGAATTTGGATTCGATTACCTGCGGGATAATATGTCCCACGCTCCCGATGATCTTGTGCAACGTCCACATAATTACGCGATCGTGGATGAGGTGGATTCGGTACTTGTAGATGATGCCCGTACGCCACTTATTATTTCGGGACCAATTCCGAAGGGAGATATTCACGAATTCGACCAGTTAAAGCCTGCCATATCTACCATCGTAGAAATTCAACGCAGCCATCTTACCAAAGTGCTGGCTGAAGCCAAAAAACTTATCAGAGAAGGTAACACCAAAGATGGAGCATTTTTGTTGCTAAGGGTTTACCGCGGACTTCCGAAGAATAAAGCGCTTATTAAATTCCTGAGTGAAGAAGGGATTAAGCAGCTGCTTCAGAAAACTGAAAACCATTATATGCAGGACAACAACAGGGAAATGCCCAAAGTTGATGAAGACCTGTATTTTACTATTGAAGAGAAAAATAACCAAATCGACCTTACCGATAAAGGTATTGAATATCTTTCCGGAAAAGATGATCCCGATTTCTTCGTGATGCCTGAGATAGGTATGGAAATCGCCAAAATTGAAAAAGAAGGCCTTTCCAAAGAGGAAGAAGCTGAGAAAAAAGAAGAGCTTTTCCGCGAATACAGCGTGAAGAGTGAACGTATACATACCCTCCGCCAGTTGCTTAAAGCCTATACCCTATTTGAAAAAGATACCGAGTATGTGGTGATTGAAAACAAGGTGAAGATCGTAGATGAGCAAACCGGTCGTATTATGGAAGGTCGTCGTTACAGCGATGGTTTACACCAGGCGATTGAGGCCAAGGAAAATGTGAAGATTGAAGATGCTACCCAAACTTTTGCTACGGTAACCCTTCAGAATTACTTCAGAATGTATCGCAAGCTTTCCGGTATGACAGGTACCGCTGTAACTGAAGCCGGAGAACTTTGGGAAATCTACAAACTGGATGTTGTTGAAATTCCAACTAACCGTCCTATTGCCCGTAATGATAAAGAAGATTTGGTTTATAAAACCAAACGTGAAAAATACAACGCGGTTATTGACCATGTAACTGAACTTTCCCGCGCAGGAAGACCGGTACTTATCGGTACAACTTCCGTAGAAATTTCAGAATTGCTGAGTCGTATGCTGAAACTTCGAAATGTTCCGCATAATGTGCTTAACGCGAAATTGCATAAAAAAGAGGCCGATATTGTTGCTGAAGCCGGTAAATCCGGAATCGTGACTATCGCCACCAACATGGCAGGTCGTGGTACCGATATTAAACTTAGTCCTGAAGTTAAAGATGCCGGAGGTTTGGCAATTGTTGGTACAGAACGCCATGATTCAAGACGTGTAGACAGACAGTTAAGAGGTCGTGCAGGACGTCAGGGAGACCCGGGAAGTTCCCAGTTCTATGTTTCGCTGGAAGATAACCTGATGCGTTTATTTGGTTCAGAGAGAATTGCGAAACTTATGGATAAAATGGGATTGGAAGAGGGCGAAGTAATTCAGCATTCGATGATCTCAAAATCTATTGAGCGTGCCCAGAAAAAAGTGGAAGAGAATAACTTCGGTATTCGTAAACGTTTGCTGGAGTATGATGATGTCATGAATGCCCAGCGGGAAGTGATCTACAAGCGTCGTTACCACGCGTTATTCGGGGAACGTCTTCGGGTTGATATCGCTAATATGATCTTTGACACCGCTGAAATTATCACCGAAGGAAATAAAGTAGCTCAGGATTTCAAAAACTTTGAGTTTGAACTTATCCGCTATTTCTCAATGAGCTCTCCTGTAACAGAAGAGGAATTCGAGAAGATGGGAGTTCAGAAGATTGCAGGCGAAGTTTATAAAAATGCCTATAAAAATTACCAGCATAAAATGGAGCAAAGTGCCGAAAAGGCATTTCCGGTAATTAGACAGGTTTATGAAGGCGATAATAAGTTCGAGCGAATTTCTGTCCCATTTACGGATGGGCAAAAGACTCTTCAGGTTATCACTAACCTGGAAAAAGCCTATGAGACCAAAGGGGCTCAATTGGTAAAAGATTTTGAAAAGAATATCACCCTGGCCATTATTGACGATGCCTGGAAAACTCACCTTCGCAAGATGGACGAGCTTAAACAGAGCGTTCAGCTGGCGGTACACGAGCAAAAAGATCCGTTGCTTATCTATAAATTCGAGGCTTTCGAATTATTTAAAGCCATGATAGATCAGGTTAATCGCGATGTAATTTCCTTCCTTTTCAAAGGAGAAATTCCACAAGGGAATGTTTCTAATATTTCTGAAGCAAGACAACCTAAGAAAAAAGAAAATCTGGAAACCCAGAAGGATGAAATTCCCAATATGGATGAACGCGCGGCGCAAAACCGGGCGGCTGGCCAAACTCAGCAACGTCGACCCCAGGTTACCGAAACCATCACCAGAGACCAACCAAAAATTGGCCGTAATGATAAGGTTACCGTCAAAAACGTGATGAGCGGCGAAAATAAGACCATGAAATTTAAACAAGCCATTCCGCTTTTAGATAAAGGAGAATGGGTCTTGGTAGACAAATAATTTTCTAGCTAATATATGCTGAATGATCCCGGAGCTGTTGCTTCGGGATTTTTGTTTTTCTAACGAAATGATATTTTTCCTTATTTTTAACTCAACTAAGCATTACGAAAAATGAAAAATTACGCTATCGAGATCAAGTGGGGAGTCATCTTTTTTGTGGTTTCCTTACTTTGGATGTATTTTGAAAAAGCCATGGGCTGGCATGACGTTCTTATTTCCAGTCATCCGCTTTACACCAATTTCTTCGGATTGCTTGCAATAGCGATTTACATTTTTGCTATTTATG
>DATISX010000070.1:0-17667 GCA_035468275.1 Salegentibacter sp. | reverse complement strand
ACTTTGCCAATTCTTCTCTACGGAACTGAAGAGCAACGAAAAAAATATGTTCCGAAGCTATCTACGGGAGAATGGTTTGGCGCCTACTGTCTTACCGAGCCGGGAGCAGGGAGCGACGCTAATTCTGGTAAAACCAAAGCCGAGCTTACCGAAGACGGAAAACACTACAAAATAAACGGCCAGAAGATGTGGATCTCCAATGCGGGATTTGCCAGTCTTTTTATAGTATTTGCACGCATTGAGGACGACAAATACATCACCGGATTTATTGTAGAATATGATAAAGACAATCCTAACGGAATCACTTTTGGTGAGGAAGAAAAGAAATTGGGAATCCATGCCTCCTCTACCCGACAGGTTTTCTTTAACGACACACTGGTTCCCGTTGAAAATATGCTTTCAGAAAGAGGGAACGGTTTTAAAATCGCAATGAATGCCTTAAATGTTGGCAGGATCAAACTTGCCGCCGCTTCTTTGGAAGCCCAGCGAAGAGTAACCGATGTTGCGATAAAATATGCCAACGACAGGGTTCAGTTTAAAACTCCAATTTCCCAATTTGGCGCTATAAAATCGAAACTCGCTGAAATGGCTACTTCAGCATGGGTTGGTGAAGCTGCCAGTTATCGTGCCGCCAAAAATATTGAAGACCGAATTAATCTGAGAATAGAAAATGGCGAATCTCATGCCGATGCTGAGCTTAAGACTTTTGAAGAATATGCCATAGAATGTTCTATACTGAAAGTGGCCTGTTCTGAAGATATTCAGAATTGCAGCGATGAAGGTATACAGATTCTTGGAGGAATGGGATTTTCGGCTGATACTCCAATGGAATCGGCCTGGAGAGACGCCAGGATTGCCAGAATCTATGAAGGTACCAACGAGATCAACCGAATGCTGGCCGTGGGAATGTTGATTAAAAAAGCGATGAAAGGCCACGTAGACCTTTTAGGACCTGCTCAGGCTGTAGCCGATGAACTTACCGGAATTCCTTCTTTTGACAAACCCGATTTTAATGAATTATTCGCTGAGGAAAAAGAAATGATCAAGAAACTGAAAAAGGTTTTCTTGATGGTAGCCGGAAGCGCAGTTCAAAAATTTGGACCAGACTTAGAAGAGCATCAGCAATTGCTTATGGCAGCCTCTGATATTCTGATTGAAACTTATATGGCAGAATCAGGAATTCTAAGGGCAGAGAAAAATGCTAAGCGATTTGGGAAAGATCAACAAAAAGAACAGATCGCCATGGCCAAACTCTATTTGTATCATGCAGTAGATACCGTAGCCATGAAAGCCAAAGAAGGTATCGCTTCTTTCGCTGAAGGAGATGAGCAGCGAATGATGTTAATGGGCCTTAAGCGTTTCACTAAATATGAAAACATGCCAAATATTGTAGTGCTCAGGAACATGATTGCTGAGAAACTTACTTCAGAAAACAAATACGTTTTCTAAGATTGTTCATTATTTGAATTTCAAAAGCCATTCTAATTAAGTTTAATTAGAATGGCTTTTTTTATAAAATCATATAAATTCAATCCTAAATTATCAGAAATCGCTCATCCAGGTTTCTTCGGCGATTATACCTTTACTGAAATTAGCTGCTGTTTCTATAAGTGCCAAATGGGAATAGGCCTGAGGAAAATTACCCAATAGTCTTTTTGTTTTAAAATCAATATCCTCGCTAAATAGCCCCAAATGATTGCTGTAACTAAGCAACTGATCAAATAGTTTTTTCGACTTCTCCCTCTGGCCGATTTTAAATAAACTGTCAATCAGCCAAAATGTACAAATTGTAAAAGAAGAAGATGGTTCTCCAAAATCATCTTTATTTTTGTAGCGGTACATTAAACCGTCTTTACAAAGTTCTCTTTCGGTCGCTTCAACTGTTTTAATAAACCGGGGATCTTTTGCTTCAATAAATCCGTAGGATTCCATCAACAAGGTAGAAGCATCCAAATCTTTGGAGCCGTAAGATTGGGTATAGGCCTGCACTTCTTCATTCCAACCATTGTTATAAATATCGGTATAGATTTCTGCCCTAAGGCTTTTCCACCTGGTATCATTTATTCCCATCCGCAGGACTTCGCCTATTTTTATTGCCCGGTCTACAGCAACCCAGCAAAGCAGTTTTGAGAATACAAAATGACGGTCTTCAGTACGCAATTCCCAGATACCTTTATCCGGTTGTTGCCAATGATCTTCCACAATTTTTACGATTCCGCGAACTATCGTCCAGAGTTCTTCAGAATTCTCTAGGGAAGTTTCAAATTGAAGGAATTGCTGATAGATCACCTCCATCAAAATTCCGTAGATATCATTTTGTTTCTGAATATATGCCGCATTTCCCGTACGAACCGGTTTAGATCCTTTATATCCATCTAGATGCTCGAGAATATGTTCGGTGAGCTCTTTCTCGCCGTTAATTCCGTACATTATTTGGATTTTTTCATCCTTATTAGGAATGATATCAATAATAAATTGAAGAAATTCCTGCGCCGATTCCCTATGTCCCAAACCGGCCATTACTTTGATTACCATGGAAGAATCCCGAATCCAGCAAAAACGATAATCCCAGTTTCGTTCCTCTCCTATTGTCTCGGGTAGTGAAGTAGTTGCCGCTGCCAATACCGCACCCGATTTTTTATAAGACAGGGCTTTTAACACCAGCGCGCTACGCATAATTTCTTCAGAATAATGCGTATATCTGGTTGTCTTAGAACTCCAGTTCATCCAATAAGTTTTGGTGCGCTGAAATTTAAGATATGCCCGGTCCAGGGTTTGCGGAATAAGCTTTTCATGGTAACCTACAAGGCAATATGAATTTTCAGTTAAAGTGAGGGTATTTTGCTCTTCAATATCTTTCAGGTCAAAATTGGAATATAAAAACAGGGAGTCATATTTTCCTTCTTTAGTATAACTTTTAAGGTAACTCCCTTTATTTTCGGTGTAAGTCTTTTCCCTGGCAAAATCAAGCTTCGGATCATATTTTATTCTGAACTCAGGTTTACCTTTTAAAACCCGAAAAAATCTAATAATATCCGGTGGAGCATAAAAACTGCCATCATCTCTTTGATATCGCGGCATAAAATCTATAAGCTGAAATGCATCGGGGCCATTATCAAAAACGGTACTTAGAATATTTGTTTCCCACAGGTACTCCTGCTCAATTTTATAAGTTTCAGAAACAAGAATCTCAAAACTTCCTCCTTTCTTTTCATCAAGTAATTTGGCAAATACCCCTGCTGAATCAAAATTAGGTAGACAAGACCATTCGATAGAACCGTATTTTGAAACAAGAGCTGCACTTTTACAATTTCCAATAATTCCGTAATCTAAATTATCCATATAGTCTTAAAGTTCTTTTAAAAGGATGGTTGTGTGCTTCGATTTTCGGAAATTTAATAAAAATCAACATGGCCACAACAGCATTCACATATTATTATGAGTAAAACAATCATCCTATCTAACCGATTACCATTACAAATTAGCATAGAAAATAATAAGCTTGAAGTCACCCCTAGCGTAGGAGGACTCGCAACCGGACTGAAATCATTCCACCGGGATGGTGATAGTATCTGGATAGGCTGGACCGGACTTACAGAAGAGGAAATTCCTAAAAACCTTACTAAGGATGTTAAACAAAAAGCACGGGAAGAAGCCTGTATTTCTGTTAATCTCACTGCTAAAGAAATTGAAGGCTTTTACTATGGTTTCAGCAACAGGACCATTTGGCCGCTTTTCCATTATTTCATGGAATATACCGAAGCTGAACATACTTACTGGGAAATCTATAAACAGGTTAACCAAAAATATGCCGATGTGGTTTTACAACATTACAAGGAAGGTGACCAGATATGGGTGCATGATTATCAGCTTTTATTGGTTCCCAATATGATTCGCGAACAAGCTCCCGAGGCTACTATTGGTTTTTTTAATCATATTCCATTTCCATCATACGAAGTTTTCAGAACGCTACCCTGGAGGGAAGAAGTTCTGGAAGGTATGCTTGGCGCAGACCTTATTGGCTTTCATACCTATGATTATGAACGACATTTTTTGAGTTCAGTGAGCCGGATTTTAAGACTTCAGGTAGATTTTAATGAAGTAACTCTTCCGGAAAGAATTGTAAAAGTAGATTCGTTTCCTATGGGAATAGATTACGAAAAGTTTGAACAGGCAGCCCTGGATCATTTCGAGAATACTTCCGAAGAACAATCAGATCTGCAAAACAGGCTCGATCATCACCTTAAAACCACCCCGGATGCTAAGTTGATTCTGAGTATCGACAGGCTGGATTATACTAAAGGTATTGCTAACAGGATAAGAGCTTTTGAATATTTTCTGGATAGAAACCCTGAATATGTAGAGAAAGTACGTCTGGTAATGCTAGCCGTTCCCTCCCGCTCCAATGTTCCGCAGTATCAACGTTTAAAACGGGAAATCGACGAATTGGTGGGTAGAATTAATGGGAAATTTTCTACAGTTAACTGGACCCCTATCTGGTATTTCTACCGTTCTATGCCGTTTGAAAACCTAATAGATCTTTACACCTCCTGCGATGTAGCTTTACTTACCCCCATAAGAGACGGAATGAACCTTGTGGCCAAAGAATTTGTGGCTACCCGAACAGATCATACCGGTGTGCTTATTTTAAGTGAAATGGCCGGGGCTGCTCATGAGATGAATGAGGCTATTTTGATCAACCCGAATAATTTCGAGCAAATTTCAGAAGCTTTGAAACAAGCCCTGGAAATGCCGAAAGAGGAACAAATTCAACGCAATAAAATGCTTCAGAAGAGACTGAAACGATACAACGTAGAAAAATGGGCCAACGATTTTATGAAGGCCTTGAACAATACCCGGGAAAACAGAGATTCCTATCAATCCGTAAGGGTTTCCAGCAAAGTTTCAACCGAAATTCTGGATGCCTATAAAAATGCAAAACGGCGCATTCTCTTTCTTGATTATGACGGTACTCTGGTAAACTTTACCGATAAACCTGAAAAAGCAAAACCTGACGAGGAATTGCTTGAACTGATTTCCCAGCTGAATAAAGGAAATAAAACCGATGTGGTACTTATCAGCGGAAGGGATAAACACACCCTTGGTGATTGGTGGCAACACACCAGCGTGGATCTTATTTCTGAACACGGAGTCTGGATGAGAAAACATAACAGCGAATGGGAGCTTTCAGAAAATGTAAAAAATGACTGGATGGAAGCCGTAAGGCCCGTAATCGAAAATTTTGTTGACAGAACTCCTGGAACTTTTATTGAAGACAAAAACTATTCCCTGGCCTGGCATTACCGCAAGGCAGACCCGGAATTGGGTGAGATGAGAGCGAACGAACTCTCAAGTGTGCTAAAAGAACTTATCTCCAATCACGGTCTTAGCGTTTTGGAAGGAAACAAGGTGCTGGAGATTAAAAGCAGTGATGTAAATAAAGGTAAAGCTGCAACCAAAAAACTCGTTGGTGGAGATTATGATTTCATCTTTGCCATTGGTGACGACTGGACCGATGAATACCTTTTTAGAGAACTGCCGGAAGACGCTTATACCGTAAAAGTCGGAATCAAGAAAACCAGTGCTCAGTATTATGTGGAAGACACCCGGAAGGTAAGAGAGATGCTCAAATTATTTGCAGAACACACCTAGCATGTAAGTGTTAAAATCCTTGACATTTTTGAGCAAAGTTTATATCAAGCTTAACTCCTAAAATATGGTTGAGGCCCTAATTTGAAGTACTTTTATCTTGCGAAAAATTATAAACCAAAAATAAAAACTTAGACCCATGAAATCAGGAAAAATGTTATTAGGATTGTTATCAGGTGCAGCTGCCGGAGCGGCATTAGGATTACTATTTGCTCCAAAAAAAGGTGCTGATACTCGTAAGGCAATAACCAAAACAAGTGATGATTATCTTGAAGGAGCCAGAAAAAACTTTAATGAATTTTCTGATTCTCTTAGCCACAAGGTAGATGCTTTGAAGTCCAAAACAAAAGCTGGACTCTCTAATAGCGAAAAGAAAATAGACGAGGCAAAAGCTGAAATTCACGATATGAAAGCAAGCTAAATTTTCTTTTTATACAGAAAAATTAAGCTCCGGAATCCGGGGCTTTTTTTTGTTTTAAATCCAAATTTGTGAAATAGCCCAAAGTTTCACTAATTTAGGATTCTAAACAATATTTTTAAAATGATCTCTAAATCCACTCTTAGTTTAACAAGCATCCTTGCCTTGTTTTTTTCACTTCAGAATCTTAACGCTCAGCAAACCGATGAACGTATTTATCAAATCATAGAAGATGTTTCATCAGAACGTATTGAAAGCGATATAAGAACTCTTGCCGGTTTCGGCACCCGGAATACCTTTAGCGATACCGTTTCAGATACCCGTGGAATAGGCGCTGCAAGGCGCTGGATAAAAACCGAATTCGATAATATTTCTGCTAAATGCGATAATTGTCTGGAGGTTTTTTATCAGAAAGATTTCGTAACTACTGAAGATGGTGATCGCATTCCACATGACGCCTGGGTAGTAAATGTTGTAGCTATTCAGAAAGGCTCAAAATACCCCGACCGTTATGTTATTATGAGCGGCGATATAGACTCGCGTAACTCCAACGGAAGCGATTTTGAAGGCGATGCTCCCGGTGCCAACGATAACGCCAGCGGAATGGCCGGAGCAATTGAAGCGGCAAGAGTGCTCTCTAAATATGATTTTGAAAGCAGCATAGTATATGTTGGACTTTCGGGGGAAGAACAAGGTCTATTTGGTGGACAGGGACTTGCACAATATGCCAAAGATAAGAACTGGAATATCATTGGGGTTTTAAATAATGATATGATTGGAAATATTGAAGGTGTGGATGGCGTAATAGACAATCGCAGTTTCAGAATATTTTCTGAACCAGTGCCTCCAACAGAAACCGAAAGAGAAAGAAATATGCGCCGCTTTTACGGCGGGGAAGTCGACGGGATTTCAAGACAACTTGCCCGTTATGTGCATAAAACGACCCAAACTTATATGCCCGAGATGAACCCAATGTTGATCTATCGTTTAGACCGGTTTGGTCGTGGCGGTCATCACAGACCTTTTAATGATTTAGGTTTTCCGGGAATTAGAATTATGGAAGCACATGAAAACTATAATCGCCAACATCAGGATATCAGAACCGAAGACGGTATTGATTATGGTGATGTGGTTGAGGGCGTAAATTTCGATTATGCAAAAAAATTAACCGCGGTAAATGCGATAAATATGGCTTCTCTTGCGTGGGCACCTCCTGCTCCCAAAAATGTAGAAATCGGCGGAATTGTAGAGCCTTCGGCAAAACTAAGATGGGAAAAAGTAGAAGGCGATATTGCCGGTTATAAAATTTACTGGAGAGAAACCACCGAAGTACAATGGCAATATTCCCGATTTGTAGGTGACGTAAATGAATTTACTTTAGATGGAATTGTAATAGACAACTTCTTTTTTGGAGTAACAGCCGTAGGAAAAGATGGTCACGAAAGCGTAGTGGTTTTTCCTTCGGGAGTTTTCCGCTAGGAAATTGAAAGAAAATTCAATAAAAATTTTATAAATATGAAAAATTTAAACTACGTACTAGTTTTGTTTTTCTTTACTTTCTGTCTTGTTTCCTGTGGAAATAGAAAAGATAAAAAAGACGAGAATAAGGAAGAAGCCAAAGTTCAGGCTGATACAACAGTAACTCAAAAAACTGAAGCCGAAGAACTCTCTGATTCTCCCAGACATCACGAATGGGTTACTTTATCATACGGCGACAGGGAATTTCAGGCATTTGTTGCTTATCCTGAAACCGATGAGGCTACAAAATCGGTGGTCGTAATTCACGAAAATCGTGGACTTAATGATTGGGCTAGACTGTTTTCAGATAAACTCGCTGAAACCGGTTATTTGGTAATTGCACCCGATTTGATCTCAAATACTCAGGATGGAAAACGCCGTACCACCAATTTTGAAAATCCTGATGCCGCCAGAGATGCTATTTACGCCCTGGATCCCGGCCAGGTTACTGCCGATCTTGATGCGGCTTTTAATTATATCAAAGAGGATTCAGCTTCTACCGGGGAAGTTGCTGTGGTAGGTTTCTGCTGGGGTGGTTCGCAAACTTTTAGATATGCTACTAATAATGAGGAAATCTCTTCTGCCCACGTTTTTTATGGTACCGGCCCGGAGGATGCTGAAGCCATCGCTAATATTTCAGCTCCAGTTTATGGTTATTATGGCGGTGCGGATAACAGGGTGAATTCTACCATTGAAGCCAGCGAAAAAATGATGAAAGATGCCGGAAAGAAGTTCGAATATGAAACCTACGAAGGAGCCGGCCACGCTTTTATGCGCAGTGGTCACCAGTCAGATGCCGAAAAAGCTAACAAAGAAGCACACGATAAAGCCTGGACAAGACTTAAAGATCTTTTGAAATAATAATTAACCCAACAAACTTGAACTTACTTCTTCTTTAGAATCGTGTAGATAAATCTTTTAATATATTTTTTAAAGGGCATTCCATTGGGATGCCCTTTTGCTTAAGACCTAATTAACAATAGTTTGGGGGAATCTTAATAAAGGATGGAAACAATATTATTTAACTTTAAATGGTATAACCAAACTAAATTGAAATTATGGCAGAAATAGGAATTGAAAAGAAAAAACCCATTTGGCCTTGGGTTGTCGTTGGATTATTAATCCTCGCAGTAATATTATATTTTGTCCTCGCAGATGATGATAACGACGATGATCTTAGAGAAGAGGAAAATACCGAACAGGTGGTGACCCCTATGGAATCTGAAGAAGATACAGAAACTGCAACCTGGGAAGAGGATAACCTTTCCGGAGATGAAAGCGTTTCTAAATATCTGGCTCATATTGAGGACAATGAGCGAATGGGAATGGACCATGAATATAGTAGCGAAGCGCTAATATATCTTATCAATGCTCTTGAAAACAGAGCAGATGATGCTGCTATTGATACTGAGGTTGAAATTCAGGAATTAAAAGATAATGTTAGGGACATTAAAGAGGATCCACAATCTCTTACCCATGCAAACACGATTAACGACGTAGGAGCAAAAATAGTTAATCTGATGGACAGAATGCAACAAGAAAAATTTCCAGATATCTCACTTGATGTTCAGGAAGTAAGAACTGCATTACAAAATATTGAGCCTTCAACTCCTACTCTTGATCAAAAAGATGCAGTGAATTCTTTTTATAAAGAAGCCGGTGATGTATTAGAGAAAATGAAAATGAGCTAATTAAATAACAAAAAAGATTATGGCAAGTAATGATGATAATAACAGAAATAGAGATAAACATTTGTTCTATCTAAATGAACTTTCAGACTATAAAGTAAAAAGTGATGATCCAGATGTTCGAGGCTGGGACGTAAAAGATATTGACAATCGTGTTATAGGAAAAGTGGACAATCTTCTTGTTAATAAAAATACTGAGCGCGTTGTTTATTTGGATGTAGAAGTTGATAAAAGCATAATTGAAGCAAATCATGATCCTTACAGATCCTCTGCAAGCGAAGGAGTTCACGAATTTATGAATAAAGATGGGGAGGAGCATATCATAATCCCTATTGGTCTTGTAAATTTAAATGAGGATGAGAAGTTTGTTTATACAGACAAAATCAACCACAGAACTTTTGCCGAGACTAAAAGAATCAAGAAAGGTTCTAACGTAAACAGAGAATATGAAACAATTGTCTTAGAATCTTATAACCGGGATACTCATTCTTCCGGTGATCGCAACAAACCCTCAGTAGACAAGAATGCAATTGCCGGTGACCAGCGGAGAACAGATCTAGGAGATTCAGATGTTTCACGCACCAGCTCCGGTCTTCATAATAAAGATAGGGAGAGTGGTCAAATCGATAAGGATTTTGATTCTTCAGAAAGTAAAAGCACAAGTAGCTCGAACAAAACCGAAAGAGAATCCGATCTTGGGAAATCCCGACCAGAAACAGGCGCTACTTCAGGAAGAGACAGAGAAAATAAAGATGAAGAAGACTTCTATACCAAAAAGGAATTTGATGATAAAAATTTCAAAAAAAGGAGATAATTTATCAAAGGGAAACTAAAAATTTCCATTTTTTTAAGGTAAATGAATTAGCTAAAAAAGGAGAAATCCGTCAGAAAAGTCTAGTGATTTATCTTTTAAATTGCTTTTTAAAAAAGGGCGTTCCATTGGGATGCCCTTTTGCTTATGACCTAATTAACAATAGTTTGGGGGAATCTTAATAAAGGATGGAAACAATATTATTTAACTTTAAATAGTATAACCAATCAAACATTATTATGGCAGAAATTAAAGTTGAAAAGAAAAGCCCCGTGTGGCCCTGGATCATTCTAATCCTGGTTATTCTGGGAATCCTCGCCTATGTATTTTTATATTCAGATAACAATGAAAATTCTGATGACATGGATGACATGGACGATATAGAAGAACTGGATGATACTCCAACAACAAATATTGAAGAAATTACATTTACCGAAGCAAGTAAAATGCTTTCTTAAACCTGATAAACAAAAAGATTATGAGCAAGAAGCCTAAAGAGAAACACTTATATTACCTCAGCGAATTAAAGGATTACAAGGTGGCCGGAGGTTATCCGGATATCCGTGGCTGGGAAGTAAGAGATAGCGATAGACGTGTAGTTGGAAAGGTAGATAATCTGCTGGTGAATAGAAATATTGATCGCGTGGTCTATCTTGATATAGACGTAGATCAAACAATTATAGACGCCAGGCACGATCCATTTGGAACCCCTGCCGATCCCGAAATAAAAGAATTTGTAAATGGAGAAGGGGAAAATCATTTGATCATCCCTATCGGTTTGGTCGAACTCGATGAAGATGAAAAATTTGTTTTCACCAGTCGCATAACTTACAAAACTTTTGCCGATACCAAACGAGTAGAAAAAGGCGCCCATTTAGATCGCGATTATGAAGAAGTTGTTTTAAGTTCTTATAGCCGAAAAACAGAACCATTTGATGATTCCCATCAAACACGCAGAAAAGAAGAGGATTATGCCGATAATTCTTTGGCAAATCGCTGGGATGAGGAACATGTTGTAGAAGACGAAAATTATGACCGGGAATTAAGTAAAAGAAATAAAACCGGAGATGATGATTTTTATGATAGGGAAGAGTTTGATGGCGCAAATTTCCGCAAAGGAGACTAATTCTTATTCCATCAATAAAAAGGCCTGAAAAGATATAATGTTATTATCCTTTCAGGCTTTTTAATCTATAAGGGAGAGCTGAATCCGTTTTTTTTCCCGGTCTACATCCAATACAGTAACTTCCAGGGTTTGATTTAATTTTACCACGGCATTTACATCACTTATAAATTCATTGGCCAGTTTGGAGATATGAAGAAGGCCGCTTTCCTTAATTCCTATATCTACAAAGCATCCAAAATTGGTTATATTATTTACGATTCCCGGAAGTTTCATTCCCGGACGAAGATCCTCTATACTTTTAACCGTAGCATCAAATTCAAATTTACTGATGCCTTTCCTGGGGTCTCTTCCCGGTTTTTCCAATTCTGAAAGTATATCTTTTAAAGTATGAATACCAATATTTTCGGAAATGTAATTGTTCGGATTTATCTTCTGAAGAATCTCACTATTGCCAATAAGTTCCTCCGGTTTTAAATTGTGATCTGAGGCCATTTTTTCTACCACGAAATAGCTTTCAGGATGTACCGATGAATCATCCAAAGGATTTTTTCCGTTTTTTATTCTTATAAATCCCGCGGCCTGTTGATAGGCTTTCTCCCCTAACCTACTGACCTTTAATAAATCTTTTCGGTTCTTAAAAGCTCCTTTTTTATTTCTGTGATCGAAAATATTCTGCGCCAGAGAAGCTCCAATCCCCGAAACATAGGAAAGTAGTTCCTTACTGGCAGTATTTACATTAACTCCCACTTTATTCACGCAACTTATCACTACAGTATCCAATTTCTCCTTCAGCAGCTTCTCATCAACTTCATGCTGATATTGACCAACTCCAATTGATCGTGGATCTATTTTTACCAGTTCTGCAAGCGGGTCCATTAGTCGTCTTCCAATTGAAACCGCTCCCCTTACCGTAATATCATAACCCGGAAATTCTTCCCTTGCACATTTTGAAGCTGAATAAACTGATGCTCCAGCCTCATTCACCATAAAAACGGAAATTCCGCTGCTTAACCCGGTCTTTTTAATAAATAATTCAGTTTCTCTGGCGGCGGTTCCATTTCCTATAGCTATTACTTCAATTTTATAAGCATTTACCAATGATCTTATTTTAGCCGAAGCCTGACTGACCTGTTTCTGGGGCGGATGTGGATAAATATTCTCGTTGTGAAGCAAGCCACCCTGTTCATCCAGGCATACCACTTTACAACCCGATTTGAATCCGGGATCTAAAGCCAAAACACGTTTCGCCCCCAGAGGTGCAGCCATAAGCAATTGTTCCAGATTGGAAGCAAAAACCTCAATGGCAGCCTTATCAGCTTTTTCTTTCGCAAGCTTGAGAAATTCCGTAGAAAATGAAGGTTTTAGAAGCCTTTTAAAGGCATCTTCCGCAGCAAGATCAATTTGCTGAATAGAAAATTCTGAAGCTTTTTCTTTTATAATAATCTTCCGGATCAATTGGAGAGCCTGTTCTTTATTTACTTCTACCTTCAGCTTTAAGAGTTCTTCCTGCGCTGCACGGTAAACAGCCAAAAACCTATGAGAAGGAATTCGGTTAAGACTTTCGTCCAAATCTCCAAAAGCGGAATATTTGCTATTCTCTAGTTTTTCGATTTCTTTTTTTACCGGTTTAGCTGTTATTCTCGCTTGCCGGGAATACATTTGCCGAAGTCGGTTTCGAAGAAAAATATTTTCATTGATCCATTCAGCAATAATATCTCTGGCTCCCAATAAGACTTCCACTTCATTTGAAAAATCCTCAGTAATAAATCCATGGACTATCCTTGAAGGATCACTCAGGTTTTGTGCCATCAACATTTTAGCCAAAGGTTCCAGTCCGGCTTTCCGTGCTACATCTGCCCTGGTTTGCCTTTTCTTCTTAAACGGAAGATAGAGATCTTCAACTTCAGAGAGTGAGCGCGCATTATTTATTTTGTTTTCCAACTCCGAAGTTAGTACACCCTGTTCTTTTATAGTTTTAAGAACGCTTTCTTTTCTAGCCTGTAGTTCCTTGAAACTTTTAAGGAGGTTTGCGATTTGTTCGATAGCTACCTCATCAAGATTTCCTGTAGCTTCTTTTCGATAACGAGCTATAAAAGGAATACTGGCATCCTCCTCGAGTAAAGCAATGGTATTAAATATACTTTTCTCAGGCAGATTTAACTGCAAGCTTAAAAATTCTTGTAATTGCAAAACCGGAAGATTTTAATTGTGGGCAAATATAAAAATTAATTAATGCCAAGTGCCTTAGAGTGGCTAATAGCACGTTCACTATCCCTAAAATAACAGGTGGCTACGCGCAGACTTTCTATGTTATTAAGAATCTCCACCACTTTTTTCTTTTTTCGCCTGGTAGTTTGCCTAATGTAAACCGCCCTGATATTTTCAGGAAAGATCTTGCAGATCCGCTCATAAATATAGGGGTCTTTCTGTGAATCGTCCCCCAGAAGTACATATTTCAGATTAGGATAAAAGGAAATGATATCCTTCACCTTTTCAAATTTATGATCGTGGGAACCACGCCCGGTAAAAAGAAAATCAGAGATTCCGGTTTTGATCTTTTTCAGTTTAATGACCGCCTTAGGCAGTTGGTGCATCACGGCAAATTCATGAATAAATCCGTAGAGATTCCATTCGCTGCTGGAAACATAAAAAAAAGAATTGGAAGCTTCCCCATTCTCCTGACCCACCAGGCTCAAATATTGGTAATGTTCTACCACATCTTCAAACATCTTTCGGTTATTTATGTTTCTAAGCAGTAGGACATAGAGCTTTTTAAAAAAATTATTAGAATGAGAAATAAGGAAAGTATCATCAATATCTGTAATTATAGCCAGTTTACTTTCATAAGGTTTTAGAATTTCCCCAATTTCAACAATTCCATATCCATTAAATTCAGCAGTAACTTCATAACGATGCCAGCCACTTTCAAGTTCTTCATTAAATGGCAGGTTAAATCTAAAGTAGCCGTCATCCAGGGTTTTTGTAACCACCTCTTTATTTTTAAACTTCAGCCTAATTTCTATATTCTTAAGTGGCTTTATTCGGAACATCTGAAATACTGAAACGGCATGTTTTATACCGCGGCGATCCATTTTGTATCTATCTGGTGCCAGCGATTTAAATAAATGCCCGAAGACCACGAGCTCCTGTTCATTAACATAACCCCTATAGAGTTTTAGATCAAGTTTCAAAATTTTAGATTTTTATAAAATTTGATTACAACCAAATTAGTTAATTTTAAATTCTTTAATAAAAGATATGGAAGAAAATAAGCAACTCCTATTTATAGTTAATCCAATTGCCGGAAACCTCAATAAAGATCAACTTATAGCTGAAGTTAAAAAAAACACTGCAGTTAAAGGCTATGGCATTGAATTATATCAGACCTGTGGAAATGATGATGCCGCCAAAATAAAGGCTCTGATTAAAAAAACCTCACCAACCCGGGTGATAGTTGCAGGTGGGGACGGCACAATTAAAATGGTAGCCGAAGCCCTAACTGAATTTGATCTTCCGCTAGGAATTATTCCGGCAGGTTCTGCCAACGGGCTGGCTTTTAATCTTAACCTCACAACATTATCCATAAATCGGCAAATTGAAGTTGCTTTGGGAGAAAATTTTAACGAATTGGACATTCTTGATATCAATGGGGAGTATTGTTTGCATATGAGTGATTTCGGAATTAATGCTGAATTGATCAAGAATTATGAATCGGCTAAAATCCATGGAAAATTTGGTTATCTCTTACAATCCATTCCTACTCTTATTCAAAGTAAATATCCGTTCGAGTTTAAAATAACGACCGAAAAGGAAAGTTATACTAAGAAGGGAATATTACTTGCTTTTGCCAACTTTAAAAAATATGGAACCGGAGCCAATATCAATCCGCATGGCAAACCCGACGATGGAATTTTCGAAATCATTGTGTTTAAGGAATTCGATATTCTGGAAATCATTAAAACACTAAGGAATGAAGATGATCTCGATCCTAAATTTGCAGAAATCATTCCAGCTTCCCGGGCTAAAGTTACATGCACAACTCCAGTTGCCTTCCAAATGGATGGGGAATATATTGGAGAATTGGAAGAAATTGACGTGAAAATTATTAGGAAAAAGTTAAAAATAGCTGTTCCCTGATAATAGTAGTTATAATCGACTTCCGAAATTTGTAAAGTCCTAACCTTTCCTTAGAAAGCTCATTTATAAAAAATTAAAGCTAAAAAGGAAATCTGATCATATAGTGTACATATAGTTAACTATTTAATGGTAGCAAATCCATTTTAGATTTTCTTTAAATTTAATTTATAGGTACCCTATAGGGACATTGCTTTCCCTCCTCCCAATTCTTCCACCGGTCCACAAGGAATATATTCTCCGGGAATGGGATCATACCACATAACATTTTCCCCGATTTCTTCGCTGGTTTTATAGGCCCATATTGCCATGTTCCTAACATTTTCCAAATAGGCAAACGCACCTGCATCGTTATTAAGGTCCAGATTAGGGTCTTTATCCTGGGGATCCTGGGTTTCACTATTGCGTTTGGCATATCTTTCCCGATCCTCAGGTGTTGCACGGAGATATTTCGCTACAAATTCCTCATATTCTTCCGGCTTCCCCTTCTCCTGATCTTTGTCAAATTCACTTTTAAAGGCTGACGAAAAAGCATCTGCGGAACGTTTGAAATCTTCCCCGCGTTCCTCTGGAGCAACTTCATGCATATAAGAATCGATAAACTGAGCGATATTTAGATCGTTAGCTCCCGGAGTCTCGGTTTTGGGTAAAATAACTTCCAGGATCTGTTTAAGTGCAAAACCATTGGAAGAACTTAAAAATACCGGCTCCCAGTCGTAATCGGGTTCATTTTTACAACTCTGTAATAAACTTAAGGTCGAAGGACCAACTACCATTACGCCGGCACCTAATCCAATGTTTTTTAATGCTTGTCTTCTGTTCATAATAAGGAATTAAGCTTTAGATGATTTTTCAAAATTTTTAGAGGCGTGGTCTGCCGCACGGGCAGTCATAGCCATATAGGTTAAAGATGGGTTTTGGCAACCTGCAGAGGTCATAAAGGCTCCATCAGTTACATAAACATTAGGCACATCGTGCACCTGGTTATTACCATTTAAAACAGAGGTCTTGCGATCTCTACCCATTCTGGCCGTTCCCATTTCGTGAATTCCAAGTCCGGGCGCGCCAAGATTGTCATAACCACTCACATCTTTTAAGCCGGCCTTTTCAAGCATATCTACAGCCTGGGCAACCATATCCTCGCGCATCCTGAGTTCGTTTTCTTTAAATTCAGCATCAAAGGTAATGGTTGGCAATCCCCATTCATCTTTTTTGTCGTAATCCAGGGTCATTTTGTTTTCGTGATAGGGCAGGGTTTCACCAAAGCCCATAAGTCCCATTGTCCAGCCTCCCGGTTTCACAATGGCATCTTTTAGTTCCTTTCCATATCCTGCTTCGGCGATGGCTTCAGCCCAGTCTCCTCTGCTTGCTCCTCCCTGGTAACCATAGCCTCGTGTAAATCCAAGATTTTCATTCTCTTTTATGTTTCTGAAGCGAGGCAGATAAATACCATTGGGCTTTCTTCCTTTATAATATTGATCTTCAAAACCTTCATATTTTCCTGAAGCCCCTGCTCTAAAATGATGGTCCATAACATTATGCCCCAATTCTCCACTGTCGTTCCCCATTCCGTTTGGAAAGCGATCAGATTTAGATTGCATCAAAATACTCGTGGAGGCAATGGCAGAAGCACAAAGAAATATCACTTTGGCTTTATATTCAATTTCTTCTTTAGTTTCAGCGTCAATGACCTTTACTCCACTTGCCAACTTTGTTTCGGGATCATAAACCACCTGGTGTACTACTGAATTTGGTCTCAAAGTCATATTCCCTGTTCGTTCTGCTGCTGGCAGGGTAGATGAATTACTGCTGAAATATGCACCATAAGGACAACCTCTAACACAGCGGTTCCTGTACTGGCATTTCGAGCGGCCTTCAAATCCAGAATCACTGGTAATATGAGCAACGCGTCCCGGAGTAAGATGTCTGCCCTCAAAATTCTCCATTAAACTCTTTTTAACGTGATCTTCAAGACAATTGAGTTCCATGGCTGGCTGAAATTTACCATCAGGTAACTGACTTAATCCCAAATTTTCCCCGCTCACACCAATATACGTTTCAACATAATCATACCAGGGTGCAATATCCTTATACCTAACTGGCCAGTCGACACCAATACCATCCTTTTTATTGGCTTCAAAATCAAGATCACTTAACCGGTAACTGTGGCGCCCCCACATAATTGATCTTCCACCCACATGATAACCACGCATCCAGTCAAATCGCTTTGTTTCATTGTAGGGATGTTTTAAATCATTTACAAACCAATGAGCGCTTGCTTTATTGGTAGTATAGCCGGTACGGGCTTGTTTTTCTTGTTGTT
>DATISX010000069.1:0-4384 GCA_035468275.1 Salegentibacter sp. | reverse complement strand
AGATGAATTCCGGTCGGTGATCCTGAGTGGGGAAGTGACAAAGGAAAGCCAGCAGGCTATCGCCTGCCGGTCTTTTTTGTTGGTCCTGCGGCTTGTGAGCAAGCTCACGCCTTAAAAGGAATCAAGCAGGATTACCTCCCTCTGGTCGGTGATCCTGAGTGGGGGAAGTGACAAAGGAAAGCCAGCAGGCTATCGCCTGCCGGTCTTTTTTGTTGGTTCTGCGGCTTGTGAGCAAGCTCACGCCTTGTACCAACAAAAAAGCCCCGCACTTCCGTGCAGGGCTTTACTTTGTCGGGGTGGCAGGATTCGAACCTGCGGCCTCCTGCTCCCAAAGCAGGCGCGATAACCGGGCTACGCTACACCCCGAGGTGTATAATTGTATGGTTTCTCAACCTTCTTTTTCCATTAATTTAAGAACTTAAGCCTTTTCTTTTCAAGGTCTTCTAAAAACCGTTTAGCGCCTCTTTTTTTAATCTTTTGCTCTAATTTTAAAGCTTCAGATCGCCCCTTAACGAGGAATTGCCAAACTAGTTTCCAGGGCATTCCTTGTTTCGTGGATTTGACTCTTCCCTGGTTGTGTCTTTCCAATCTATCATCGATATTGGCGGTTTGACCCACATAATATCTTGAACGTTTATCGCTAAAAAGAATGTAAACAACCATTCTCTAAAATTAGCATATTTTTTCAAATCTTCGGCCTTCCCGCCATAGCGGCGGGACGCGATAACCGGGCTACGCTACACCCCGAAGTTACAGCTTACGCTGTAGTTCAAGGTTACTATAATTAGTAAACCGGGAACCGGGTGGGGTTTATCCCAACCTTGCTTTAGGCTTGCAACCCGCAACATAAAAACTTTATAAATGAACTTCCGCCTTTAAGCGGCTGCAAATATAATAATTCCTTCCGGATTGCAACAAGAACTTTATATTTTTTATATCTTAGTTAATTCAATTTGTCAGAAAAGGCAAATTGTCTAATCACCAAAACTATTGATATGAAACGAGTATTATTATCCCTAAGTGTGATCCTTGCCCTCACGGCTTGCGGCGAGAATCAGAAATCTTCAGAAAAAGCTTCAACTACAGAAACCGAGGAGCAGGAAAGCCAAACCAGGGAAGGGCTGGAAGAACAACCCGAAGCGGAAGCCCCTGAAACAGATTATGAGCATGAAGTTGTGGTTTCCGGAATAGATAGTCCCTGGAGTTTTACCTTTTTACCAGACGGAAGTATGTTGATTACTCAAAAAAGCGGTGAGCTTTTCCATTTTAAAGATGGTAATAAGCAAACTGTTTCAGGAGTACCTGAGGTTTATAACCAGGGGCAAGGTGGCTTGCTGGAAGTAGCCCTTCACCCCGATTATAAAACAAACCCCTGGATCTACCTAACTTTTTCTTCGGAAGAAGGAGAAGGCGAGGGTGGAAATACCAAACTGGTTAGAGCTAAACTGAGCAATAATCAGTTAACCGATATAGAAGACCTTTATAAAGCTGAACCCAATACTACTAAAGGTCAGCATTTTGGTTCCAGAATTGTCTTTGACGAATCGGGACATCTATACTTCACCATTGGTGATCGCGGAAACCGCGACGAAAATCCACAGGACATTACCCGCGATGGAGGAAAAGTATATCGCCTGAATCTTGATGGAAGTATCCCGGAGGACAATCCTTTTGTTGGAGAAGAGAACGCCAAAGAGGCGGTATACTCTTACGGTCATAGAAATGCTCAGGGAATGATCTACCATCCTGAAAACGGAGAAGTTTGGCTTCACGAGCACGGGCCACAAGGTGGAGATGAAATCAACATTGTGAAGAAAGGGCTAAACTACGGTTGGCCAACCGTTACTTACGGTGTTAATTATGACGATACTGTAATCACCGAGCAAACCGGAGGTCCCGAATTTGAAGAGCCTATGTTCTATTGGCTTCCGTCCATTGCCCCCAGCGGATTTGTTTTTGTAACTTCAGATAAATATCCTGATTTAAAGGGAGATTTATTGGTAGGATCTCTTAAATTTCAGTACCTCGAACATCTTGAACTCGACGGAACTAGCATTGGTAAAAGAACAAAACTTTTGGATGGTGTAGGAAGACTTCGTGATGTGCGGGAAGGCCCCGATGGCTTTATTTATGCTGCAGTAGAAGGAACAGGTATTGTAAAACTTTTACCCGAGGAAGAAGAAACTTCAAATTAAATCCTGGAAACAGCTTTTTTTAAGCTCAGGATCAGCTTAATGCTGATTGAAAAAGAAGTAACAAATATTAAAAAGAAATAAATTTAAATAGACATTTAAAGAATTTCAGGGTTTGGGGCAAATAATTAAATTTGCCCCAAATTATTTTAGATGCTAATCATAGGAATTGCCGGAGGCACAGGAAGTGGTAAAACCACCGTTGTAAATCAGATCATTGAAGAATTAAAAAATGAGGATGTAGATGTGATCTCCCAGGACCATTACTACCAGGACCTTAGCCACCTGAGTATGGAAGAAAGAGTGAAAACAAATTTCGACCATCCACAGTCCATCGATTTTGATTTGCTTGTAAAGCATCTTAAGGAACTAAGGCAGGGTAAAACAATTCATCAGCCTGTTTATTCCTTTAAAGAACATAACCGCACCTGCGAAACCGTGAAAACCGAACCACGGAAAGTAGTGATTGTTGAAGGGATCCTAATTCTTACCAACCCCGAGATCAGAAAAATGTTTGACATTAAGATCTATGTACATGCCGACAGTGATGAGCGCCTTATTCGTAGGTTGAAGCGCGACATCAATGAGCGCGGCAGGGATCTGGATGAAGTCCTTTGGCGATATCAGACCACTCTGAAACCTATGCACCAGCAATTTATTGAACCTACCAAAGAATTCGCCGATATCATCATCCCCACCAACCGATACAATACCGTAGCTGTTGATATAGTGCAAACCATAATCAAGGACCGCTTGGCCTAATTTTGTATCTTTATCCTGTATGAAATTAAAAGAGCTGCGAAAAAAACCCTGGTTTAGATTTCTGGGAAATAAATATGTGCTGTTGAGCCTTATTTTTGCCGGGTGGATGATCTTTCTGGATAGCAATTCCTGGTTTATCCATAATGAACTTAACCAGGAACTCAATGAACTGGAAGATAATAAAAACTACTACCGTAACGAGATCGACAGGGATAAAGCCGTGATCGAACAACTTCAGGACTCGGTGGAACTCGAAAAATTCGCACGCCAGAAGTACTTTATGAAACGTGCTGATGAGGATATCTATATCATCGAATATGACACGATAGATTAAGGTACCCAAAACCAAAATCTTAAAAATGAAAGAATCATTATTTCAGGAATTCGAAGAGGTTTCTGCAAAGCAATGGAAACAAAAGATACAATTCGACCTCAAAGGTGCCGATTATAACGAAAAACTCATCTTTAATTCCCTGGATGGAATTGCAGTAAAACCCTTTTATACTGCTGAAGACATAGATGAGCCCATGCACCTGGAATCTCCTACCCATTGGAACATCTGTGAAAAAATCTATGTGATTTCTTCGGAAGTGGCCAATAAAAAAGCCCTGAATGCTTTAGAAAACGGCGCCGAAAGCCTCTGGTTTGAAATACCAACAGAAGAGATTTCCATTGAAGAATTACTGGAAGGGATCGATCTAAAATCTACTCCTGTTTACCTAAAACCTGAATTTTTGTCTGAAGATTTTTTCAATCGTTTGCGAAAATTCCTGGCAGGAAAGGAAAGCCGGATTTACCTGCAAATCGATATTATCGGGAAGCTGGCCCGCTCCGGCAACTGGTTCTTCAATCTGAAAGAAGATCATAGAATTTTCGATGAAATCCTATCTAAATCGGAAGATATTTTTTCGGTTTTCAGCATAAACACCGATCTGTACCAAAATGCAGGTGCTAATATTCCTCAGCAACTGGCCTATGCTCTGGCTCACGTAAATGAATACCTGAACCATATTGATTCAGCTTTAGATTTAAAAAATATTAAACCGCAATTTCAGCCTCATTTCGTGGTGGCTTCGGGACCTGATTATTTCTTTGAAATCGCAAAAATAAGAGCGCTGCGCTGGTTATATTCAAGTCTGGCAAAGGAATATGATTTTCCGGAAGACTGTCACATCCTCGCCCAGCCCACTAAACGCAACAAGACCCTTTATGATTACAACGTAAACCTGTTGCGCACTACTACCGAAAGTATGAGTGCCGTTCTTGGCGGGGCCAACACCGTATACAATTCGCCTTATGATGCCATCTACCATAAAAACAACGAGTTTGGCGACCGAATTGCCCGAAACCAGTTGTTGATAATGAAACACGAATCTTATCTGGACAAGGTAAGCAATGCCGCAGAAGGCACTTATTATATTGAAAGTCTC
>DATISX010000068.1:0-4579 GCA_035468275.1 Salegentibacter sp. | reverse complement strand
AATTCTTCAGCTTCAAAATCGTAATAAGGAGCAACCTCATCAAAGCGCAAGGGTTTTGAAGCCGCATGGGTATTTGTGCCTATTCGATTAAAATTAGCATCGAATCTAGAATAAAATTCATGACTCAGAGGGATATTTATTCGGCTCTGATATCTGGGACTTGTAAATTCATCTGATTTAATGCTGTCGTATTCAGTCAAAGCATTGACCTTCGGTGAATCGGGTCTAGACGCAACTGGTATTTCTTTAGTTTCTTCTGAAATAAATTCTTCCTGAGGTATTTCTTCAAGGGAAATTTCCAATGGAATCTTCAGTTTCATTTTAAACTGCATGAATGAAGGCCGGGAATTATACGTTGCGGGGGTGATTGTAGGGAGAAGTGAAAATACACGTTGAAGCTCCTCCTTTAACTCAGCATATGCGGCATCTGTATACAATAGGTTAAAATTCCCGGTTTTATCAACTTCAAAGATAAGTGTAGCGATCCCACGATAATTTTCAGAAACAACTTTGGAAGGCATTTGAAAATTCTCAATCACAAAATGGGAAAAGGTCTGTTCAAAACATTCAGGTTGCTGCTCATACGGAATACTTTCACATTCGGAAAAGCGAGGATATACCTCTATGTTGGTTTTGGTTTGTGCAGACAGACAGGTCGAGGCAAGAATAAAAAAAAGAAGCAGCGTATACTTCATACCACTTGCAAGTAGGTTAGTTTCACAGTGGAAATATACATTTTTTAAGGAGAGTTTTCGAATTGAAAACAAAAAATCCCGGGAAAAACCCGGGATTTGTTATAAAATGTAAAGTAATTTTTAATCCTGAACCTGAAATACAATTGGAAGAGAGTACATAACACCCACTGCCTTACCACGTTGTTTACCGGGTTGCATTTGAGGCAGTCTCTCGAGTACCCTTGCTGCTTCCCTTTCCAATCTTGGGTGTGGGGCTCGCGACATAATATCTACAATATAACCTTTTTCATTGATTTTAAACTGTACTATTACCCGGTTAACACCAGATAATCCAAGCTCTGAACCAAGATCTTTATTAAAGTCTCTGTTTACGTGCTGCTGAATCTTCTGACTCATACATTGCTTACGCTCCTCGTTGTTTTTCATGTCTTCACAACCAGGATAGATTGGCACATTTTCAATAACAGCGAAAGGAACATCTTCAACCACCTCTTCTGTTGGAGCCTCAACTACCTCTTCAACTTCAACGATCTCGTCCAAATTGGTTTCAGTAGACTCGATCTCATCTTCTTCAACTTCTTCCTCATCTTCAACAACCTCAATCACCTCTGGTGCCGGTGGTGGTGGTGGCGGTGGTGGCGGAGTGTTTTGCATTTCTGTAATTGGAATTTCTTCATCATCCAATTCATCTAAATTAAGCTGACCGGTATCAATGGCGTCCCTGTCGTAGGTCTTCCACTCTATAGCCTGCCAGGTAACAAAAAGGACTAAAATAAGACCTAACTGAAGAAACAACACGCTTCTTCTGGTAAGATCTGCTTTAGGATTTTTCTTTGGTTCCATAATTGGTTATTGATTAATAAGGATTGCTAAAATAAATATTTTTTCTAAAAAACTAAATTAATCTTGCTTTTTAACCTTTGCAGGATTCCTTTAGATAACAGCAGTAACAACGCGGCACTCATTACACCCAAACTATTGGCTAAAATATCCCACCAATCGGGCTCCCTGAAGCTGGTAAGGGTTCCTTGTAAAACCTCAATTAACATACCAAAAGCAATTGCAAGAACAGATATCTTAATTAAATAAGAAAAATACTGTTTAAAATTGGGTTCTCTAAATATTATATAGAGTTGCCACAATACCACCAGGCCAAGATAAGCCACAAAATGCAAAAATTTGTCGGTGGGACTAAAAGATCCCACACTAATTTCCCTTATTCGTATTAGGGAACCAATGCTTAGGGCAAGTGTATAAAGGCTTGCACCAAATAAAAGAATTCTAGCTACCAATAATTTCTTTGTACGCTTCCGGGGTTAAAAGATCCTCTAGCTGGGAAGCATCAGAAAATTTGATTCTCACCATCCAGCCTTCGCCATAAGGATCTGTATTTACTTTTTCAGGCTCGTCTTCAAGACTGTCATTAAAGGCTACAATCTCTCCAGATAAAGGAAGAAAAAGATCTGATACTGTTTTTACAGCCTCTACAGTTCCAAAAACCTCTTCTCTTTCAAGGGTATCATCAAGAGTATCAACCTCAACGTAAACAATATCACCTAGTTCACCCTGGGCAAAATCAGTAATTCCTATTGTGGCGGTATCGCCTTCAATTTTAACCCACTCGTGGTCTTTGGTGTACTTTAATTCCTGTGGTATGTTCATGATTTAATATTATATATGCACAAAGGTAATTTTTTAATACTATTGTTCAAACAGCAAATTCTAATTTCCGAAATTATATCTCAAAGTTATGCCAGATCTAATTGTTGTCTGCGGAAATGCCGTGGAAACAGCATATTCTGAAAAACTGTGATCGTAATAAAATATCGCCGTTAAATTTTGAGATAAGGCATAATCTGCCATAAAATTGATTCCCCAAATATCCTGACCGGCAATCACCTGGCTGGTTTCCAAATCTAAATATCTAATTACCGTATTATTTCTTCTGAAGGAAACATCTCCTTTAAAATTAAGATCACTGCTCAATATCCGGTTTTTTCCGGCGATACTCGTCGCTATTTTAAGATCTTTAATTCGGTAACCCATTCCGAGGCGGTATTCATTCCCCTGGGTTTCGGTAAGCAAGTTATTATCAAAGCTCAATGCAAGGGCGCGGTCTTTACGAATTTCGGCCAGCATTTGAATTGATGATTTAGTTTCAAGATCTACTCTTACCAGCGGAGTAAATAATTCGGTTAATACTATGTTTGAATACAAAACAGGATTTTTAAAATCTCCCGCCTGGTTAACCGCAAACCTATCTTGGGGATCATAATCAAGATTGCTCTGAAACTGATTTATTGTATAATTCGACTGGTACCCATGATTAATAGAAATACGCCTGAATTTATCCTTAAACCAGCCAATTCTCATCAAGCCGGTGTATTTAAGATCCCAGTTAGGCAACGGCACATCCCTAAAAGCACGAAGCTTCACATTATCGGGATCAAGCCCTCCATAAGCCGAAATAAATGCAGGCAACAACACTGCCTGGTTGGTTTTTCCTAATCCAACGGGATATCCATCCTCATCAGTATTGTTAGGATCAAGACCACGTTCCACAGCAAGCCTTCGCGCAACATCTAATCGGTTTTCGCGGAAGGTTTCAAAAGTTTCCGAAGATATTTCAGAAGATTGCGAAAAGGCAGTCTTAATTAGAATTGTAGAAATATTGAAATTCCCGTAAGTGTATGGAGTCAATGACTGATATTCAAGCGTATTAGGATTAACGCGATAATTCTCGTTAAAGGTTTCGGCATAATTCCGGTTGGCACTAATATCTATAGTAAGGTCGGGTAAGAGGTCCAGGGAAGCCTGAAGCGCGAGTTGTTCATTTTCAACAGTGGTAAACTGCTGATTAAAATCCTGAAAAAGGGTTAACCATCCACGTCTTGCCGCCATATACCTTATTTCGTCCTGAAGCCCGAAAGTGAATCCTGTAGTTGGTCTCAACGTTCCCATGAATCCAATTTCAGGAGTATAGCCCGGCATAAAGGTACCCCGGCTATTTCTATAATTTACCTGGATTCTTTTTAGAGAGGTTAACACGCCAATTAAGGTGTTATAGCCTTTATATTTTTTAGTGTCCGGTGGCGAAGTCTCCTGGGGTTCTTCGGGGGCGCCATCAAGGGTGGGCACTCCGGCGCTGCGTTCCTTTATGGTGCTGTTTCCTGCAGTTTTCTTTTCTACCAACCCGAGGTAATCATAAAGGTTTTGCATATCCAGGCTTGCATTCAACTGATGCGTATTCGAGTTCTGAATGGAATTTCCAATATCCGGAATTCCTTCCAACCTCTCAAAGATCCTGGACCCTCGTTGCCACTGAAAATCGCCGGTATAGGAATAGGTGGCTTTTAAAAATCTCAAAACCGGAAGTTTTTCCAACGGAAGATCATAATTCAACTGAAGACTCTGATAATGTAAATTTGGCTCCCCGATATTAAAGAAATCATTCCAAAGCCCAATGCTGTTATCCGGAATTCCTTCCTCGGTTAAATAATTTCTAATAATTCGGTTATTTGAAGCATTGAAGTTGAAGTTCAGAGATTTAGTCAAATTATAGTTGATGCCGTAATCCCAGTTGAACAAATAATTGCGCTGATAAAGTGTCGGGATTCCAAGATCGTTTTCGGTTAATTCCAGGCTCCGGAATTTTTGTTCGTTATACTGCCGCAGAATATTTGAACTGGCATTTATATTTGTTGGCAGCGGATTAAAATTGAAATCCTTAAGAATAGTGAAGTAATCGCTGCTATCTAAAACGGCGATATTTTTAAAAGGCTCAATAGGCTTATTGGGGAAATTGAATTCATAGGTTGCTCCCACCCTTACATTTTGATCCAGGCTTTCTTCAATTTCAAAATCCCTGTGATCAACCTGGTTGT
>DATISX010000067.1:0-11206 GCA_035468275.1 Salegentibacter sp. | reverse complement strand
CGCGGATTGAAAGGTCCGGAAAACTGGGGAATGATAGAAGAAATGGCCGAAATTCTTGGAGCCGCAACTGCCTGTTCTAAACCGGTTAGCGATATGGGATGGAGACCTCACAGCGAACACGTAGGCCAAACCGGTAAGCCGGTAGCTTCCAACTTATATATTGCTATTGGAATTTCCGGAGCCATTCAGCATTTGGCTGGGGTGAATGCCGCGAAAACCAAAGTGGTGATCAACAATGACCCTGAAGCGCCTTTCTTTAAAGCGGCAGACTACGGTGTAGTAGGCGATGCTTTTGAAATAGTGCCTAAGCTAAACGAAAAATTGAAGGAATTTAAGGCGAAAAACGCATAATTTTCATAACTTGTGCCCCTTAAAAGGGCTGTCTAAATCTGGTGCAAAGTCCTTATTTAGACAGCCTTTTTTAATTTTTGGAATATGAGTTTAGTGCGCCTTAATATAAAAGGAATCTCTTATAGTCAAACCCAAAACGGGGCATATGCCTTAATCCTGAGCGAAGAAGATGGGGAGCGAAAACTCCCAATTGTAATCGGCGCTTTTGAGGCCCAGTCTATCGCCATCGCATTGGAAAAAGAAATAAAACCTCCCAGACCTCTAACCCACGATCTTTTTAAGAATTTCGCTGACAGATTTGACATTACTGTCAAGCAGGTGATCATTCATAAACTGGTAGACGGCGTTTTTTATTCAAGTCTTATCTGTGAACGGGATAAAATAGAGGAAATAATAGATGCCCGAACCAGTGATGCCATCGCTCTGGCGCTAAGGTTTGATGCGCCAATATTCACCTATAAGAATATTCTGGAAAAAGCAGGCATCTATCTCAAAGGAGATGAAAGTCCCTCCATGAAAGAACAAAAACAGGAAGAGATAATTTCTGAAGAGGTACTACCCGACGACATAAGAATCAAATCAGATTCCACCGACTATAAAAAATTATCCCTGGACGAATTAAAAACCCTCCTTTCGCAAGCCGTAAACAACGAAGATTACGAAAAAGCAGCCCGAATAAGAGACGAAATCTCCAAACGAAAGTAATTCCCCCAATTTTTATGAACAAGACCTGGTTTTGTCTGTTTTTGATAATCTTCGGAATAAGTACAGCCTTTTCCCAAAGCATTTCAAAATCCTGGCAACTGCAATCTGAAGTTGATACAACTAAACAATCGCTGTTTTCTCCGAACACCCTCCTGGATTTAGATGAGGGACGGTTTGAGATAAGGGATGAAACTTCAGAGGAGAACCTTGTAGAAGGAGATTATATTTACCAGAATAATTTATTGATTGTCTTCGCCAACAAGCCAAAAGACAGTATAATAAATTATCGTATTACTTCGCTTACAGACACCTCCATGGTGCTCTCTGATAGTCAAACCGACTTTGTTTTTACTGAAACCATAAAAAGCACCGCAGAGGTTATCCCGGCCGAAGTGGCCAAAGAAATGATTCCCAACCAGGGAATAAGTATGGAAAGCGTAATTCGTGGTGCTGTTGGAATGCTGGCATTATTGCTTATTGCCTTCATATTTAGTGCCAGGAGAAAAGCCATTAACTGGAAAACCGTGGGAATAGGCCTTGCTGCCCAGCTACTGCTCGCTTTTGGGGTTTTACAAGTTCCCTTTATTCAACGCATTTTTGAATTTGTTGGGAATATATTTGTGCTCATCCTTGATTTTACCGCCGCCGGCAGTGAATTTCTGCTTGGAGGAATGATGGATGTAGATAGCTTCGGGTTCATTTTTCTATTCCAGGTATTGCCGACGATCATATTTTTTTCAGCATTAACTTCTGTGCTTTTTTACCTTGGAGTAATACAATTTGTAGTAAAAGGCCTGGCTTGGGTACTAACCAAACTTATGGGGATTTCAGGTGCAGAGAGTTTGAGTGTTGCCGGGAATATCTTCCTTGGACAAACTGAAGCTCCTCTGATGATCAAAGCCTACCTGGAACGGATGACCCGATCTGAAATCCTGCTCGTAATGGTAGGCGGAATGGCTACAGTGGCTGGAGGAGTGCTCGCTGCCTACATAGGTTTCCTTGGAGGCGATGACCCGGTCTTAAGACTTCAGTTCGCTAAACACCTGCTCGCCGCATCTGTGATGGCCGCCCCGGGAGCTATTGTAGTCTCGAAGATTCTTTACCCGCAGTTGGAACCAATCAATGAAAATGTAGAGGTTTCTTCAGATAAGATTGGCTCCAATATTCTGGATGCTATCGCCAACGGAACAACCGAAGGTCTGAAACTCGCCGCGAATGTGGGTGCAATGCTTCTGGTTTTTATAGCCTTTATCGCCATGATAAATTATGTGCTTAACTATACAGGAAATCTAACCGGATTAAATGCAATTCTGGCAGAAAATACACCTTACAAAGACTTCTCTCTGGAATCTATTCTGGGGATAATTTTCGCTCCCCTTATGTGGATTATTGGCGTTGCAAAAGAAGATATGATGCTCATGGGTCAGTTGCTTGGAATTAAACTTGCCGCCAGTGAATTTGTGGGTTACATACAGCTTGCAGAACTTAAAAATACTGCAAATGCTCTTAGTCTTACCTACGAGAAATCGGTGATTATGGCCACTTATATGCTTTGTGGATTTGCAAATTTTGCTTCCATCGGAATCCAGATTGGCGGAATAGGCTCCCTCGCACCGGGACAGCGAAAAACCCTTTCCGAATTTGGAATGAAGGCTCTTATTGGAGGAACTTTGGCTTCCTTACTTTCAGCAACTATCGCCGGAATGATCTTAGGTTAACAAGCTTGCATAAAATTATACCGAAGTAGAGCCATAAATAAATGCGGTTTGCTATTTTAGCTGAAGTATTCTATTTTACTTCAGAAACAACAACATGAAACAATATCACGATCTCCTAAATCATATTCTTGAAAACGGAACCGATAAAGGGGACCGCACAGGTACCGGCACCCGAAGCATTTTTGGACATCAAATGCGATTTGACCTCAGCGAAGGTTTCCCGATGGTTACCACCAAAAAACTTCACCTGAAATCCATTATCTACGAACTGCTTTGGTTTCTAAAAGGCGATACCAATGTAAAATACCTTCAGGAAAACGGAGTCCGAATTTGGAACGAATGGGCCGATGATAACGGCGATCTGGGACCCGTCTACGGCCATCAGTGGAGGAACTGGAATAGTGAAGATATAGACCAGATCAAAGAGATCGTTGAGACCCTGAAAAAAAATCCTAATAGTCGTAGGATGCTGGTTTCCGCCTGGAATCCCTCGGTTTTGCCCGATACTTCAAAGTCCTTTTCAGAAAACGTAGCAAATGGAAAGGCAGCGCTTCCGCCCTGCCACGCTTTTTTTCAGTTTTATGTTGCCGATGGAAAATTATCGCTTCAGCTCTACCAGCGCAGCGCTGATGTCTTTCTGGGAGTGCCTTTCAATATCGCATCTTATGCGCTATTCACCCTGATGATGGCACAGGTCTGCGGATATGAACCCGGAGATTTTATCCACACTTTTGGAGATGTGCATATTTATCAAAACCATATGGAACAGGTGAAACTGCAGCTTAGCAGAAACCCCCGTCCCCTTCCCCAGATGAAACTTAATAAGAAAGTGACTGATATTTTTGGATTTGATTACGAAGATTTTATCTTAGAAAATTATAATCCGCATCCGGGAATTAAAGCTCCGGTGGCAGTTTAATGTCTAATTAAAAATTATACCTACAATGAGAAGTTTATTCGTTATCGCTTTATTTTTCGCAACCAGTTTTGGCTTTGCCCAGGAAACTTCGGTAGAAGGAAATACCGTAACCTCAAAACAAACCGCTCCGGTATGGCCCGGCTGTGAAGACAAAGCAGACAAAAAATCCTGTTTTAACCAAAGCCTAATGTCCCACGTTAGAGAAAACTATGAGTACCCCAAAAATGATGATGGAGATTATCTTCGTGGAAAGGTTACTATTAAAATGGAGGTCAATGAAGAAGGAAAAGTAGTGGTGAAATCGGTTGAGGGTGCAGAGGCAAAAGTGAATGCTGCTGCAACCCAAATGATTGAAAAAATGCCTAAGATGCAACCCGGAACTCTTGACGGGAAACCTTCAGCAGTAGGGTATACTATTCCATTGAACTTATAAAAGCATCTCAAATATCTGGTAATTTTATTCCTGATGCCTTGTTTTCCTTGAGTCGACATAGGAAAACAAGGCATCAGTTAAAATTGTGCCACCCTCTCTCCTAAAAGTTTCGGTCTTTTTCCCCTGAATTAGTATCACTTTAACTTGCCATTAACTCCTGATAATTCCGATCCTGTTCAAATTTCATTAAATTTGAGAGGAAGCCTTTAGCTTGTTCTCAATTTTATGCAATCACAACAGGAACTAATATCTTTTTTTAACGAAACCAGGGCCAGATCGGAACTTATTTGTTCCTTCCTGGAAACCGAAGATTATGTGGTGCAGCCCATCGTAGATGTTTCCCCGCCTAAATGGCACCTTGGTCATACCACCTGGTTCTTCGAGGAGTTTGTGCTTAAACCACATAAATTGGGTTATGAACTATTCGATGAAAACTCTGCCTATGTCTTTAATTCCTATTATGAAAGTGTGGGAGAAAAGGTAATACGCACCAACCGCGGAAACCTGTCAAGACCTACCGTTGCCTGGGTTTACGATTACCGCACCTACGTCTCAAAAGCCCTGCAGGAATTTCTTAAATCTGAAGTGTTATCAGAAGAAATTCTAGAACTCATTGAAATTGGCTGTCATCACGAAAAACACCACCAGGAACTACTTTATACCGACATAAAATACATCCTGGGTAACAATCCTCTTTTTCCAAAGTACAACGATCAGTTTAGAGAAAATCCTATCGAGGATTATAAGGCAGAGTGGATAAAATTATCTGAAGGCCTTTACGAGATCGGCCACACCAACGATGATTTTTGTTATGACAATGAATTAGGACAGCATAAAGTGTTTTTGAATAATTTCGTGATTTCCAGTAAACTAGTTACCAACGCCGAGTATCAGGAATTTATGGAATCAGGCGGGTATGATGATGTTTTGCTTTGGCACGCCGAAGGTTGGGATTGGATAAACAACAATAAAATCAATTCCCCTTTATACTGGCATAAAATAGAAGGCGAATGGCATAATTACAACCTAAATGGATTACACCCTGTTATCCTTGAAGCTCCTGTAACCCACATTTCCTATTATGAAGCCTTTGCCTATGCCCAGTGGAGAGGCCTGCGCCTTCCCACAGAATTTGAATGGGAAGCGGCTAACGAATATTTTAAATGGGGAAGTCGCTGGGAGTGGACCGAAAGCGCTTATTCTCCTTATCCCGGTTACACCAAAGCTCCAGGCGCTCTTGGTGAGTACAACGGAAAATTTATGGTTAGCCAGAAGGTGCTAAGAGGCGGCTCGGTAGCCACCTCAAAAAATCACACCCGCCCCACTTACCGCAACTTTTTTCACCCACAGCTTAGATGGCAGTTCACCGGCCTGAGATTAGCAA
This sequence comes from Salegentibacter sp., assembly GCA_035468275.1. Lineage (GTDB taxonomy): Bacteria > Bacteroidota > Bacteroidia > Flavobacteriales > Flavobacteriaceae > Salegentibacter. The sequence goes on along the minus strand of DATISX010000067.1, from coordinate 5,696 downwards.
AATAACCACTGAAGAAAATATGAAATCAATACCCACTACCGGCTTTAAGACCGCATTCGAAGAAGATGTTTACAAAGGTCTTACCAGCCATCCAAAATATTTGCTTTCCAAGTATATCTACGACGAAAAAGGCGACAAGCTTTTTCAGCAAATTATGGATATGCCGGAGTATTACCTCACCAATTGCGAGTTGGGTATTCTTCAGGAATATACCGCTCCAATAGCCGACTCTTTTAATGCTACAGAAGGCTTCGATCTAATCGAACTGGGTGCAGGCGACGGAAAAAAAACCAAAGTACTTCTAAAGCATTTAAATGAGCAAAATTATGAGTTCACTTATCTTCCTATAGATATCAGCGAGCACGTTTTGAAGGGCCTTGAAGCTTCAGTAAAGAAAGAAATGCCCGGAATTGATATTAAACCTCAGCAGGGTACTTATTTTAAGACCCTGGAAAACCTGGCCGATTTTAGTAAAAGAAAGAAAGTGATCCTGGTCTTAGGCTCTAACATCGGTAACCTGTTGCATGAAAATGCCATTGAATTTCTTCGGAATATTCAAGAGGCGATGGCACCGGAAGATATGCTGTTTATGGGGTTTGATCAGAAGAAAAATCCGCAGAAGATCCTCGATGCCTATAACGATCCACACGGAATTACTGAGGCATTCAATAAAAATCTTCTGGTTAGAATTAATTCTGAGTTAGGCGGAAATTTCAACCCCGACACCTTTAAACACTGGGAAACCTACGACCCTGAAACCGGCACAGCGAAAAGCTTCCTCGTGAGCAAGCTGGATCAGGAGGTTTTCATTGAAGCCTTTAATTTAAAAGTGCATTTTGATGCCTGGGAAAGTATTCATACCGAAATCTCTCAGAAATACGATGATAAAGTAGTTATGTGGCTGGCCTCAGAAGCAGGTTTAAAGATCGAATCCCGCTTCGCAGATTCAGAAGATTGTTACAGAAACTATATTTTCAGAAAAACATAAACTCTTAGGAACCAAATTTCTTAAGTTGTTTTATAAGAAAATCTACTTCTTTTTCAGTATTGAAGTAGTGAAAACTGATTCTTATCCCATCACCTCTTCTGGAGGTAATAATATCCTGACTTCGCAAGGTATTATATAATTTATCATCTCCTTTTATATTAAATATGGAAGAATGAACCTCCCTTTTCACCACGGCTTCTTCCAGTAAACCAAGTTCCTCAAAAGCCGATTTTGCCTTTTTCTGAAGTTTCAGCAACTGGCTTTCTATTTCCTTAAGTCCCGTACTTTTTAGTAATTCCAGCGCAACCTTCAGACTTCCGAAATTAAGGGTATCTAAATGCCCCGGCTCAAATTTACCAATGAAATTCCCTTCCCTCTCTTTGTATTTTCCGTGCAAGGATCCGAAACCAAGCGCTTTTGGCGCGACTTTCCCCTGAATGCTTTCATTAAAAAGCATAAAGGCGTTACCATATCCCGCATTTAACCATTTGTAGGAGCTACAAATCAAAACATCCAGATTAGAAGCCTCAAAATCAAAAACCTCTGTCCCGCAATACTGGGTCCCATCGGCGATAAAAATAGTGTCGGGAAATTTAGCCTTTAATTCTTTCAGAAAATCAATCCCCAGTTTTATTCCGTTCACATACTGCACTATGCTGAAAGCAAAAAAGTCGGGTTGCTTCTTTTCGAAAGCTTCAGCTATATTCTGCTCCAGGTTTTCATCTATTTCAGCATAAATCACTTCAAAATTTCGGGATTCAACTGCCCAATTTATGGATGGATAATCCTGCTTCAGCAATAAGGCTTTTTGAGGTTTTTCCAAACCTTCCAAAAGCGTATTAAATCCGAAGGAAAAATTGGGAATTAAAGCCACCTGATTCGCCGGACAATTAAAAAAACTACCCACGCTTTCCCGCACTCCGGTTAGGAATTCCCCCATTTTTTCTTTCAATACCCCGGCTTTTAAAAGGAAATCCAGCTCGTGGTCCTGCCTGAATTCCCACACCTTTTCAGGAAGCAATCCTGAAGCGGCCGTATTGAGATAGGTATATTGTTCTAAAACCGGGAAGCCCTTTCTAAAATTCTCCATAAGCGGTGCATGTTATTGCTAAAACTTGTAAATTTGAATTAGACACTAAAGTACTAAATATGTTTTCTAAAAAGAAAAACACTTCCAAACTCGATACCGAACAACGTGAACTTTATGATAATGCACGGCAGAGAACCCTTCAGAAAAAACGGCTTTTTCAGCATTTTGTGATATTCCTGATAGGGGCAATATTTTTAATTGTACTTAATGTGGTAATTGGTTACAGAGAAGACTTTAAATTGCTGGGCTACGATTGGTTTGTTACCGCAATTTTGCTTTGGGCATTCCTGTTTTTTATTCATCTTCTCAATGTTTTTGTAACGGATAGCTTTATGGGAAAAGCCTGGAAGGACCGACAAATGGATCGACTCGTAGCAAAACAAAAAGAAAAGATCGCCGAAATGCAGAAACAGGTGGAAAGAGATCATCCTCTCCCGTCACATACCAGGACCAGACCCGTTGAAAGACAGGAGGAATTAAAGCCCGGCCCTGAGAACCCTTCCAATTTTGAAAATCCTGACCAACCTTACAATACCTGAAATATGCTAACGATGATAGCGGCAGCAGCCGAAAATAATGCCCTGGGAAAGGAAAATGACCTGGTTTGGCACCTTCCCGATGATTTCAAACGTTTTAAGAAACTAACCACCGGGCATCATATTATTATGGGAAGAAAAACCTTTGAATCTTTTCCCCAACCTCTGCCCAATCGTACCCATATCATAATTACCCGTAATAAAGATTATAAAGCTGAAGGAGCCGTAGTTGTTCACTCTTTGGAAAGAGCCATTGAAATCGCTAAAGGGGATTCTCAACCTTTTATAATTGGCGGCGGAGAGATCTATAAACTGGCTCTCCCCTATTCCGATAATATTGAACTTACCCGGGTACATTCCGATTTTAAAGCCGATACTTTCTTTCCGGAGATCGATGAAAAGGAATGGAAACTGGTAAACGAGGAATTTCACCCTACCGACGAAAATCATAAATACGCTTTTACTTACTTAACCTATGAGCGTCGCTGAGCTGTTAAACCAGATAGCAGAGCAAAATAACTTCGGAATTAAAACTTATTCCCGACTTACCGGGGGAGACATCAACGATGTTTTTTTGCTCACATCCAAAGAGGGCAAAAAGTCAGTGGTAAAACTTAACGATGCTGATAAATATCCGGGGATGTTCGAAGCTGAGAAAACTGGGCTGGAACATCTTGCGAGGCCCGGCGTGATAGATATTCCTGAAGTTTTTGACGTCGGAAAAATTTCAGATACTGCTTATCTACTCCTGGAGTATAAAGCATCGGCCCCGAAAGCATCGGATTTCACTGAAAATTTCGGAAAACAACTGGCAGCCATTCACAAAACAACTTCAGAAGAATTCGGATTTCCGGAAGATAATTATATTGGCAGTCTTCCGCAGTATAACAAATCCTCAACCTCAGCAGTCGATTTTTATATAAATCAGCGGCTGGAGCCGCAACTCAAAATTGCGAAAGACCGGGGCTATTCCCTTCAGATTAACGGAGACTTTTTCAAAAATATTTCAGAAATAATTCCGAAGGAACCACCTGCGCTCATTCACGGCGATCTTTGGAACGGCAATTACCTGGTCAATGAGAATGGTTTTCCTTGCCTTATCGATCCCGCGACGGCATACGCGCCCAGGGAAATGGATTTAGCCATGATGAAGCTTTTTGGTGGCTTTGATCCTGAAATTTTCCGGGCCTATGAGGAGGATTTTCCTTTAGTGTCGGGCTTTGAGGAGCGAATTCCCATCTGGCAGCTTTATTATCTACTGGTACATTTAAACCTTTTTGGATCAGGTTACAGGGATTCAGTTACCTCTATTCTTAGGAGTTACAGTTAATTTCACAATTCTTAACAAGAGGCATGTATCTTTTAGCACTTTTTTGGCGCCTTGAGCTTTTAGGTCTTTCTATCTTCAGAAGATATCTAAAAAAGAAACGCTATGAGTACCACCAACATGAACAGCATTGAGGCAAGGGATAAAATGGCCTCCCTGGTTAAAAGTATTAAAACCTGCATGTTTATTACCGATATGCAAAACAAACCACTCCACGCTATCCCCATGACTTCCAAAGAAGTTGATGAGCAGGGAAATATATGGTTTTTAAGCCGAATGGATAGCGATCATAATACAGACATTGTAAAAGACGCCGATGTGCAACTCCTGTACAGCGATCCTTCAGATAAAGAATTTATCAGTATTTACGGAAAAGCCACGGTAATTACATCCGGAGAAAAGCTTAAAGATCTTTACAGCGAAACCGATAATGCCTGGTTCACCGGACTGGACGATCCCAACCTTACTGCCATTAAAGTTATACCGCAACAAGCCTATTACTGGGATTCCGGCCAGAATAAATATATAAATCTATTTAAAATTGGAATGGCAGCGGTTACAGGTGATAAAAAAGATATTGGAGAAAAAGGAAAGCTAAATTTATAAAAAGTTTTTTCTAACGAAGGCCGCATTATGCGGTCTTTTTTATTCTTTATATTTTAGCCGAAAATTTTATCGATTACCCCACTTTTGAAAATCGGTAATTAAAATTCAATAGAATGAAAGCATATATTTTCCCCGGCCAGGGAGCACAGTTTCCGGGAATGGGACTGGATCTTTTTGAAAAATCGGTAGAAGCACAGGATATGTTCAAAGCCGCGAACAATATTTTAGGTTATTCCATTACCGATATCATGTTTGAAGGCAGTGCCGAAGACCTGAAACAGACCAAAGTTACCCAACCGGCTATTTTTATACATTCCGTGATCCTCAGCAAACTGCTGGGAGACAAATTCCAACCCGATATGGTTGCGGGTCACTCCCTTGGTGAATTTTCAGCTTTGGTGGCTAATAAAACCCTCAGTTTCGAGGAAGGTCTACACCTGGTTTATAAACGAGCCCTGGCCATGCAGGAAGCCTGCGAGATTAAACCCTCAACTATGGCTGCTGTACTAGGTCTCGAAGATGAAGTGGTGGAAGCGGTATGTGCACAAACCGAGGGCACCGTCGTAGCCGCTAATTATAATTGCCCCGGACAACTGGTTATTTCAGGAGATGTAAATGCCGTGGAACTGGCCTGTGAAAGTTTGAAGGAAAGAGGTGCCAGAAGAGCCATGATACTTCCTGTAGGCGGTGCTTTTCATTCCCCTCTAATGGAACCGGCGAGAAAAGAACTAGCTGCAGCGATAGAAAATGTGAGCTTTTACAAACCTATCTGCCCTGTCTATCAGAATGTGAGCACCTTTGCCGTTACAGATCCCGAGGAGATCAAAAGAAACCTTGTTTTTCAACTTTCGGCTCCCGTGAAGTGGACACAAAGCGTTCAGAATATGATAAAAGACGGCGCCACCGAATTTATCGAGGTTGGTCCCGGAAAGGTATTGCAGGGTCTGGTAAAGAAAATTGACCGTGGTATGAATGTTTCTTCGGCAGAAATGTAGAGATCCTACGCTTCTTTACTTGAAAAAATTTGATAATAAAAAACTCCCGAAAAATCGGGAGTTTTTATTTTTTTCTGAATAAGATTCTTTTTATTTCCTGTAGATCTTCCCTTCTTTCATTACAAACTTCACTTGCTGCAGGCTTTCGATATTT
>DATISX010000066.1:0-2850 GCA_035468275.1 Salegentibacter sp. | reverse complement strand
GTTTTGTGTCCCACGGCAGGAAACTCTTCCAAAGCATCCATATCGGCCGGAACCTGACCATTGTATTTGGCGATCAGAATTTCCGAAAGTCCGTGAATGCCTTTAGACTTCATTGGAGAAAGCCCAACGGGTCTAATGATCTCCCTGATTTCTTCTACACTCAGTTTTACCATATCGTAAGGGTTATCGGCAATTTTAAAAAGTTCAGGAGTGATCTGGTTTACCTTCACATCTGTACTTTGGGCTGATAGTAAAACTGCAATTAGCAGCGTGTAAGGATCTTTATGATCTAAGGGAATTGGAACTTCGGGGTATATATCATTTAAGGTATCTATAACAAACTGTACCTTTTCTGCTTTGGTCATATTTCTTAATTTTACACAAAAGTAAGAATTATGACAACATTGAAAGAGGGCGATAAAGCCCCCGATTTTAAAGCTGAAGACCAGGACGGAAATATTGTTCAACTTTCAGATTTCAAAGGAAAAAAACTCGTGCTATTCTTTTATCCAAAAGCAAGCACCCCGGGCTGTACTGCTGAAGCTTGTAACCTCAGGGACAACTGGGAACAATTTCAGAATAAAGGTTATGCTGTGGTTGGAGTTAGTGCCGATTCCAAAAAACGCCAGGCAAACTTTAAAAATAAATATGAATTCCCATTCCCTTTACTTGCCGATGAGGATAAGGAAGTGATCAATGCCTATGGAATCTGGGGACCTAAGAAATTTATGGGAAAAGAATATGATGGCATTCATCGCACCACCTTTATAATTGATGAAGAAGGAAAAATTGAGGAAGTGATAAAAAAGGTAAAAACCAAAGAACACACTGCCCAAATCCTTAAATAATATTGTTTCTGGAAAGAGAAAAATGGTAGTCCATAAAAGTACTGTCAAATTTATCTTTCCAGATCTTTAATCCTGAATCAATTTGGCCGTTTTAAAAGTGGCCAGGCTATCGCAGTTTTCTACCTGAAGTTCCAGCGTTTCAGAATTTATTTCATCGTAGATCAAGTAAATATTACAGGGTTTGCCTTCGGTGTTACTTCTGTCAAAATCAACATCCCCGGTTTCCAGTAGTTCTGAAACCCTTGTAGTATCCAGATTATTAGGTTCAAAATAACGTAAAACTTCAGGAGAATAGGCTCTTGATTTTGTGCGGATATTTTTTAAAACCCTGTCCGTTGGGGTATAATCGCAAGAGGCTCTTTTTCCGCCAAGGAAAAAAATCAAAAGAATGATTCCAAAAAATAATCCTACAGAAAAGTAACCTATACGGTGAATTAACTTCATTTAAGACGTGTACTTGAAAATCTAATTATAAGATTTATTGATTTATATTTTTAGAAATTCAGCCTAAAAAATCAGCAAATTGATGTCCCGGTATGAGAGATCAAACCAGTCTGCTATAGATTTATTGGTCAAAATTCCGTGGTAAAAGTACAAACCATTTCTTAAACCTTTGTCAAATCTCAGCGTGTTTTCAAGTCCGCCTTCTTCTGCGATGTGTAAAAGGTAAGGGGTGAAGATATTGCTGATGGAAAGCGAAGAAGTTCTTGCGTACCTGGAAGGAATATTCGGAACGCAGTAATGAATTATATCGTGTTTAGTAAAAATAGGCTGGTCGTGAGATGTGATCTCGCTGGTTTCCACACAGCCACCCATATCTATGCTCACATCAATAATTACCGCACCGCGTTTCATGGTTTGGACCATATCGTCGGTAATAAGAACCGGCGATCGGTTTTTACCTCTTACGGCTCCAATTAAAACATCACAACGTTTTATAGCCTTACTCAAATTTTTTGGCTGAATAGTGGAAGTATAAAAGGTATTTCCAAGATTAGACTGAATTCCTCTTAGCCTGGTAAGCGAGCTGTCAAATACCTTAATACTGGCACCAAGGCCAAGAGAAGAACGCGCAGCAAACTCCCCAACCGTTCCGGCGCCCAGAATAACCACCTCAATGGGAGGCACACCGCTGATGTTTCCAAACATCAAGCCATTGCCTTTTACGTGATTACTCATTATTTCTGAAGCGATGAGCACAGAAGCTGTTCCAGCGATCTCGCTCATCGCTCTTACAATAGGATAAGTGCCGTCATCATCGCGAATGAATTCGAATGCAAGTGCGGTAATGCGTTTTTCTGCCAGCTTCTGAAAATACTGTTTGCACTGTGTTTTTAGCTGAAGTGCGGAAATGAGAATAGTTTGAGGATTTATAAATCCAAGCTCTTCCATGGATGGAGGCTCCACTTTTAAAATGGTAGGGCAGGAGAAAACCTTCCTGGTATCTTTGGTGATCTCTGCACCGGCATCGGAATAGTCTTTATCACTAAACCGGGCCCATCTTCCCGCTCCCGATTCAATCATCACCCGGTGACCGTGAGCGGTTATAGCCGCGACAGCATCCGGACTTAAGCAAATGCGTTTTTCCTGATAGGAAGTTTCTTTAGGCATGCCGATAAACAGCTTTCCCTTGTTCTTGAAGATTTCGAGGGTTTCTTCCTGCGGAATGAGTTGTTCTTTGGTAAAAGGGGAGATCTGTTTTCCCATATAAAGACTTGTGAAACTTTAAAGAATTAAAATACAACTATTTTGGTAAATAGCTAAATTAAAGTTTCTGGTAATAATCCTCCTGAAGATCCTCCTGCGACCAATCCTGCCGAAATTCATGTAAATCCCGGCGGTCACGTTCTGAAATAGGGGATAGTACAGATACATCTGTCTCCTCAATTTCACTAAGGTCAATGCCGTAGATTCTATCAAATATTTTTATTCTGATCAGGTAAACTATAGAAAGAATTATTATGAAAAATGGAGCAAGATAGATTAAACCGTCTGTATCCAT
>DATISX010000065.1:0-2499 GCA_035468275.1 Salegentibacter sp. | reverse complement strand
CAAAGAATGGATCTACAGATCGGCAGATGGCACCAGGGAATCTCCCACCACCTGGGAAGATTACGAGGATTTCAATGGCCTAAAAATCGCCAAATCTCATAAATCTCCGGATGGCAGCTTTGAGTTGTTCTTTAGTGATATTGAGGTGAACTAATATCGCAGGCCTCTAATTAGCTCACTAGAATTTTTCGCAGGTTTCCATTCGCTTTCGGGTTCAAAATAATTCCATAGCATTGCTGAAATATTTCGCTGCAATTCCCAAGCTTCGTTCGCGTAATCCCAGGAAGTATCCTCGTTATTTTTGGTAGCAATATAAAACACATAATCCCCAGAAGGTGCATTAACCATTACAACTTCAGAACGGGATTTATTCACCATGCCCTGTTTCGCTGCAGTTTGAATATAAGGCGGAATCTGGGAGAGCGCGTAATCTGTATAAAAAGCATTGGTGAGCATCCGGTACATTTCATCGCTTGCGGCATCGCTTATTAACTCCCTATTTCTGATCTTTACAAACAGACTTGCCATTTCCCGGGGCGTGGTTTGCCCCCAACCGTATTTCTCCCAAATCTTTTCTCTTCCCTCGGTTCTTGAATTTACCCTGGTATCCTTCATGCCTATTTTTTCCATCAAAGGATTAATCGTCTCTCCTCCTCCGGCAAGCTCCTGACTCCAAATGGAAGTGACGTTATCGCTGTAGGTTATCATCAGGGCGGCAAGCGTACGCAAATCAGTCTTAGTTGAATCCTTATAAAACTGCATTAATCCGGAACCTCCATAGGTACGGGAGTCTCTGTATAAAAGGGTATCGTTGAGGCTCAGCTCACCTTTTTCAATCTTATCGAACAAACCAATGAGAATTGGAATTTTCACAATACTTGCAGTTGGAAAAACAGTATCAGCATTTACGCCGGCCTCTTTTCCCGTTTTCAGATTATAGACATATATACCGGCAGTGCCATTAAAATCTTTGGTGAACTCCTGCAATTTCTGTTGAAGTTTTTCATCGGTGTTATTTTCCTGAGCAGATATAAATCCACAAAACAAGAAGAAAATGATGGTGATATTTTTCATTTCTAAAAATTTAAAATTATCAGGACTTCTTTTCAAGAATTCCCTGTTTGAGAATTTGACCAAATCTATACATATCTTCAAATGAACAATAAAAAGGAGCCGGAGCAAGTCTTATCACATTTGGTTCCCGCCAGTCTGTAATCACTCCGTTTTCCATCAGGTAATTAAATAACTCCCTACCTTCTCCATGCAAAAATACCGAAAGCTGAGTCCCACGTTCCTCCTGATTTGAGGGCGTAATGACTTCAAAACTACTCTCCACATCTTTATCGATCTCATGTAAAATGAATTCCAGGTATGCTACTATCTTATTTCGCTTTTTGATTAGGGCAGGCATTCCGACCTCATCAAACATCTCTAGGGAAGCGAGATAAGGCGCCAGGGCTAAAACCGGAGCATTGCTAATTTGCCATGCATGAGCACCGCTTTCAGGCTGAAACTCAGGTTCCATTAAAAACCGGCGTTCCTTGTTGTGACCCCACCAGCCTTCAAAACGCGGACTATCTTTTTTTCCGTGATCTTTTTCATTTATAAAACAACCCGAAGCATTTCCGGGACCACTATTCATATATTTATAGCTGCACCATGCTGCAAAATCTACATTCCAATCGCTGAGTTTCAACTCAATGTTTCCGGCGGCATGAGCGAGATCCCAGCCAACAAATGCTCCTACCTGGTGACCTGTTTTAGTAATAGTTTCCATCTCAAGCACCTGCCCGGTGTAATAATTCACACCTCCAATAAGAACAAGAGCGCACTCCTCTCCTATCTCATCAATCTTTGCCAGAATATCCTCTGTTCTGAAATTATGTTCTCCCTCCCTTCTTTTAATTTGAACAATAGCCTCTGATGGATCAAAACCATGGAAGCGCACCTGGCTGGCGATCATATACTGGTCACTGGGAAAGGCTTTTTCCTCACAAATAATTTTATATCGTTTTCCGGAAGGTCTGTAAAAAGAGACCATTAGCAAATGAAGATTTACCGTTAAGGTATTCATTACGGTCACTTCAGAAGGTTTTGCTCCAACAATTTTTGCTAATTTTTCTGAAAAACGCTCGTGATAATCCCACCATGGCTTTTCTGCATAAAAATGACCTTCCACGGCCAGATTAGCCCAGTCAGTCATAATTTCATCAACATATTTTTTTGCTGAGCGTGGCTGGAGTCCAAGGGAATTTCCGGTGAAATAAATTACATTCTCTCCTTTATGCTGCGGAAAAATGAATTGGTTTCTATATCCGCCTAATTCATCCTGTTTGTCGAGCTCCCGGGCGAATTCCAGGGTATTTTTAAATTGCATGCTGGTGATTTGATTAATTTCAGTAAAAATACAATTTAAGCTGAAGTTTCATAATAGCCTAAAGGCGCCGACTTATTTTCATCAGATTCCAATTATCTTTGTCGACAGAAATCATCAATTAA
>DATISX010000064.1:0-2397 GCA_035468275.1 Salegentibacter sp. | reverse complement strand
TTTAATCCAACAATTTTTGATGCTCTGAACCGGCGCTCTCCGGAAACCAGCTGGAATTTATTGAAATCAAGTTTTCTAACGGTAATTGGCTGGATCACCCCTAATTCGTTGATGGAGGAGGCGAGTTACTTTAGTGCGTCTTCATTAAAACTGGTACGCGGCTGAAATGGATTCATCTCAATAGCCTCCAATTCAAGTTCCACAATATGACCTACTAATTTATCAGCGTTCTTGTCTTCTGCAGATTGTATATCATTTTGCGGATCTTTCAGCAAAGCTGAAAGTCCTCTTCCTAAAGCTTGTTTCTTGGTAGCCTTCGCCATTTTCTACGAGTTTTTCTTTATAATTTCATGTGCCAGACTCAAATAATTGCTGGCTCCTTTACTTCCCGCATCATAATTAATGATACTTTCCCCGTAACTGGGGGCTTCACTTAAACGAACATTTCTTTGAATGATTGTATCGAAAACCATTTCCCCAAAATGCTTCTGAACCTCTTCTACAACCTGGTTGGATAAGCGTAATCTGGAATCATACATCGTAAGCAGGAGGCCTTCAATATCCAGCTTTTTGTTGTGGATCTTTTGAACGCTTTTTATGGTATTAAGCAGTTTTCCGAGACCTTCCAGAGCGAAGTATTCACACTGGATAGGTATTAAAACAGAATCTGCCGCGGTCAAAGCGTTCAGAGTTAAGAGACCAAGCGACGGCGCACAATCGATAAGGATAAAATCGTATTTTTCCTTTAACGGACTTATAGCCTTTTTAAGCATAGACTCCCTGTTTTCCTGGTCTACAAGCTCAATTTCTATCGCTACAAGGTCTATATGGGCAGGAATGATATCAAGATTTGGAGAACTGGTTTGCAGAATGGCTTCTTCCGGAGAAATAGAATGCTCCAACAATTGGTAGGTGCCAAATTCTACTTCTTCCACATTAATACCGAGGCCGGAAGTAGCATTCGCCTGCGGGTCGGCGTCTATTAGTAAAACTTTCTTTTCAAGTACTCCAAGTGAGGCCGCAAGGTTCACCGAAGTTGTGGTTTTTCCCACGCCGCCTTTCTGGTTGGCAATAGCAATGATTTTACCCATTAATTACGTTCAATTTTTAAAAAGTAAAAATACAATTTATTATAGGTTTATGAAATCATTTTGTTAACAGCTTGTACATATAATAAAGACTGATGTTCCGAGGCTTTTTGCTGATTTTTTCCGCGAGTAATACCTGTAAATGTTAAGATCCGGCTTAATAAAAAAACCGAAGCTTTGTCCTCGGTTTTTCAGGTATTTCAAAATATTAAGAAATTATAGCTTAGCTACCTTTCTTTGCTTTGATCATCGCTTCCAGTTGATCCCACATTTCTTCCGGAATTGCTTCCAGTAAGTTGAACTGCCCGGCACCTTTAAGCCATTCGCCACCATCTATGGTAATTACCTCCCCATTCACATAAGCTGAAAAATCTGAAACCAGGTAAGCGGCCAGATTTGCCAATTCCTGATGTTCGCCAACCCGCTTCAGCGGAACTTTTTTGGCAAGATCGAATTTTTCTTTCAGATCTCCCGGTAATAGACGATCCCAGGCTCCTTTTGTTGGAAAAGGTCCGGGTGCAATCGCGTTGAACCTAATTCCGTACTTTGCCCATTCTACCGCCAGGGAACGAGTCATCGCCAAAACTCCTGCTTTAGCGGTGGCGCTTGGCACAACGTATGCAGAACCTGTCCAGGCATAGGTGGTAACAATACTTAAAACAGTTTTGTCTTTTTCTTTTTTATCTATCCAGTGTTTTCCAAATGCCAGCGTACAGTTCTTACTTCCCTTTAAAACGATATCTATAATGGTGTCGAAAGCATTGGCGCTAAGTCGTTCCGTAGGAGAGATGAAATTTCCGGCTGCGTTATTTAGTAAAACATCAACGCTTCCAAATTGGTCAATTACTGCATCCCGCATCGCTTCAACTTCATCATAATTTCTTACGTCACATTGCACAGCAATACATTTGCCCCCGGTTTCTTCTTCCAGTTCTTTTGCAGTATTTTTAAGCTTGTCAAGGTTTCTGGAAGTAATGGCAACTTTTGCCCCCAGTTCCATAAAATATCTGGTCATCGCTTTTCCCAGGCCGCTACCGCCACCCGTTACCACGATGTTTTTTCCTTTTAAGGCATCGTCGCGAAGCATTTTTTTAGTAAAATCCATAATTTATTTTTTAGTTGGTTGGTTCCTATTTTATTCTTCATCTATCAAAATCTCCAATAGCTTTATAGCTGCCTCACTTATTTTAGTGCCCGGGCCAAAAACCGCTACGGCTCCGGCATCAAATAGAAATTGATAATCCTGCGACGGAATTACCCCTCCCACGATCACCATTATATCATCGCGGCCAAGTTCTTTAAGTTCTTC
>DATISX010000063.1:0-4920 GCA_035468275.1 Salegentibacter sp. | reverse complement strand
CGTATTTGCATTTATTTTGTCATATTCTGCGTGGGTACCTATAAATCGTATCCAACCGATTTGATATTCAAAGTTGAATTTTACAATCAATCTATATTTGTTTCCTCTTATATTAAACACAATTCTATTGTCTTGTAAAATACTTGCATTTGGAAAATCTTTCTTTAACTCATTAATATTCTCCCAACGTGTTTGCTCTGTTTCCCGATACCAGGATTTAAGTTGCTGCTCACTATCAGCGTATTTTGTCCAAAATTCACGTAAGCTTCGTTTTGCGATAATTCGCACATTTTATTTGTTTGAAACAAAGATAAAGTAGATTCCCAATTTGGGAACTATTGGTTTCGTTAAATTTGAAGCTGATACATTCGCAGGAGTACACTTTCAGTCCAGGTTATTTCGAGTTAGATGTGGAGTTACTTCATTTTTATCTGATTTAGCTAAGGATTTAAGAGTCTCGTCCAAGAGGCTCTTCTCTTAAAATAATGCAGAAAACAATCTACGCGCTAAGATAATCGCGGTATTCTTCAAAGAAAGCTTCCAGCTGAAGCATCTTGTCATTTAAGAATTTCATCACCTCTGGCCATTGCTGCCGGTTATGAATATTCACCCCGTCCAGCTGCACATGAACCCTTGAGATCAGCTTTCCCTCGGGAAGTTCATAAGCTTCCTCAAAGACCGCTTCCGGGAGATATTCATTCCTGAGGATCTGCTTTAAGCTAAGTAGTTTTTCAAAATAGTAGGCGCGAACGAGTTCATCGGGATCGATAACGTCCAGGGATACCTGCGCAAATTTGCGGTTGAAAGTGAATTTAAGCTGAATTTCCTTCTGTTTGGTATCATAAAGTATCCACTTGGTCCTGTAAACTATCCCAAAACTTGTCCAGAACTGCTGCCGTAATTTTTTGCTTTCATCTTTGCTGAACATATTTAAATAAAATAAGCCAGCAGGATCCCGGCGACGATCACCAGTAATTTCGAGGCGTTGAACTTATGATTTCGGGAAGCTTCAAACAAAATTGTGGTCGAGACGTGCAGAAAGATTCCTATCACGATCGCATTAAGATACACCGAGCTTTGTCCGATCAACGGAACATTCATCTTTAGAAAGCTACCCAGCGGTGTCATAAGTGCAAAGATTCCCAAAAACAGAAAAGCCTTCCATTTAGCAAGTTTTGAATGTATCAGGAAAACCGACAAAATTGCGGCTACCGGGATCTTGTGAATTACTACTCCGTGCAATAAATGCCCTTTTTCATCAAGTGGTACACCTTCGAGTAAAGCGTGAATACTAAGACTCACCAATAACATTAGGGGGAAAGCGGTGCTTTTATCGGAGGTATGTAAATGCCCGTGTTCAACTCCTTTGGAGATAAATTCCAGCAGGATCTGCAGTAAGAGGCCAAGCATAATAAAAATGCCAATCCCATCAATCGCTTCTGCATAAACTTCGGGCAGCAATTCAAAAACCGTTACCGATAGGAGATAAGCCCCACTAAAGCTCAGCAGTAATTTAAACCCGGTAGAAGTCCCCGGATTCAGAAAACGCGAAATAATATAACCGATAAGTACCGAAAGTAAGGGTAATAAGTAGATCATTAATTGCTGAATATGCTAGATGTTTGTCGGCTTATTTTCTGAAAATTACGCGGCACCTACTTCCTTTACCTGCATCTTTAAATGTAAAGATGTAGCCATTTCATTCCTCTCCCGTTCTTCGGCACATCCGCCAAAATTAATGTATTTTTGCCATCTCTAAAAAACCGATATGGATAATTTTAAAATGATAGCCAAGACTATGTATGGTTTTGAGCCAATTCTGGCGAAAGAATTACTCACTCTTGGCGCGATGGATATTAAAGAAGGTACGCGAAATGTGAGCTTTTACGGCGATCTGGGCTTTATGTACAAAGCAAACCTTTGCCTGCGCACCGCCATTAAAATCCTTAAACCTTATCGGAGCTTCAGGATTAATTCTGAAGAAGAACTCTATAAAAATATCTATGCGTTGCCCTGGGAAGAATTTATGGGCGTAGATGATAGCCTGGCCATCGATGCTACCGTTCACTCTGAAATTTTCACGCATTCCCAATATATTTCCCTTAAAACAAAAGATGCAATCGTAGACCGGTTTCGGGATAAATTTGGGAAGCGTCCGGATGTCGACCTCGATTTCCCTACGTTGCGCATCAATATACATATTGAAAAGAACTTTTGTAATGTTTCATTCGATAGCTCCGGGCAATCCCTGCATAAACGCGGTTATAAAACCGCTACCAATATCGCCCCTATAAACGAAGTGCTGGCTGCCGGACTGCTGCTGCATTCAGGGTGGGAAGGCCAAAGCGATTTCCTGGACCCCATGTGCGGAAGCGGAACCATTCTCATCGAAGCGGCAATGATCGCCTGTAATATTCCGCCAAACCTAAACCGAAAGGAATTCGCTTTTGAAAAATGGAAAGACTGGGATGAAACCCTATTCGAACAAATCGAGGATTCGGTGCTGAAAAAGGTGAAGGAATTCCACTTCAGCATTAAAGGATACGATAAGGCACCTTCTGCCGTGCATAAGGCCATTGATAATATTGAAAATGCTAATCTTTCAGAATTTATAAAAGTGGAAAGACAGGATTTCTTCGAGTCTGAAAAAGAAGGGGAGAGGCATTTGCATATGCTGTTTAATCCGCCTTATGGGGAAAGACTCGAAATTGATATGCCTGTTTTCTACAAGGCTATAGGAGACACCTTGAAACAAGGTTATCCCGATACCGATGCCTGGTTTATCACCTCCAATCTGGAAGCGATAAAACACGTTGGCCTGCGACCCTCGAGAAAAATAAAACTATATAACGGTGCCCTGGAATCCAAGCTCCTTAAATACCAGATCTATCCCGGAACTAAGAAAAGAAAGAGAATTGAGTAGTTGGTAGGCATTAGATTTGAGTCATTAGTTTTGAAATTCTGAAAAGGGAGTTTAGAGAGAAGAGAAAATAGAGGAGAGAAAATAGAGGAGAGAAGAGACAGACACCACAACCAACTTAACTAGGCACTAGCGCCTACCGCCTAAAGACTAACGACTATCTTTTATAAATAGGAATAAGATAAGAGATGCCATAGCCGTAACCCACACCAATATTACTATCGTCGTAAGTGCGGTTAAATCCTGGAATGGTAAGGTTGTCGAAATTATTCGGTGTTTTCTGAAAAAGTCGGCGTTTTAACTGAACATTAGCCGTGAGATAAAGATTATTCAGGATCTCTACTTTCAAACCTCCAATCAGTTCTATCCAGCTGGCATTAAGGCCGGTGTTTTCTATCATTTCATCCCGTACATCAGGCCCAAAAAACTGGGAGGTGTTGTAAATGGTGTATTCGTGTAGCTCCTGCTTAAAAGTGGAAAATCCGTAGCGTAAGCCGGCAAAGATCATATTCTCCATTCCGGTCCAATTCTCGTAAGCGTTGTAATCAACCCCAATTTTGGCATATTGCCCTGTAGAAACCACGCTGATATTATCTTCTGAAAAAGGAAGGCTTTCAGAGCCGATTTCGGCCGCGGCATAGAAATTATCATACACCCGATAATCTCCCATGATCTCAAAACCATCATAATCCTCCTGAAGAAAACTACGCGCTAATTTGCTAAGGTCTGTTCCAACCCGTATTCCGTATTTCTCCCGCTGGTCTATAGTATCAAGGGCAGTAGGCTCCTGTGCGAACAAAAAACCTGTTGCCAGCATAAAGATCAGACTAGTAGAAAATAGAGATATGGCGGTTTGTTTCATCTTCAACTTCTGTTTGTTCTATAGTATAAGTTTGAATCCAGGCTTCATCTTCGCCGGCATCTAAGTTCAGCCGAAGACCAGAATAGATCACCTTATAAGCACAGGCGCGGTTCACATAAACCTGCTCCCGGCCGTAAGAGAATCTTAAAATATCGGTGTTTGGGATAAGAGTATTCGTATCATCATCATCTTCGTCCTCTTCCTCCTCCTCGTCGATTTCACGTGCATTTATCGTAAAAGCGTATTCGGTGTTATCTTCAAAGGTTTTCAGCGGAATGGCAATACTATCAACATTTTCTCTGTCAATAAGTATGGTATCTCTTTCCGGGTCCCAAACCCGTAAATTAGTGGGAGACCTGCTTTCTTCCGGTTCTTCGATGTCAAAGAATTTTATAATGAGCAGGGGAGTGGTGTCAGTTGATTCGGCACAAAGATCATCACGTTGGCACCCGGAAATCAGAAATATTCCGAAGCAAACAAGAATGATTTTTAAAAAGACCTTTTTCATCTATTCGCATATTAACCCGAACCCGGGAGTTTGCCAAAAAATTTTAAATATTAGCCTAAACTTCCATTATTTATGCCGCCGGGAGCTTCCCGGTTTGCTTCCGGCAGCTTGCCGGAATCATTTAATCAAAATTAACCCAAACCCCGGAATTTGCCACAGGCCTATAAATATCAACCTAAACCTTCACTATTTATGCTACCGGGAGCTTCCCGGCCGGCTTTCTAAACAAACCACATTTTCTACGTGGTGGGTTTGGGGGAACATATCTACGGGTTGCACTTTGGTTACTTTGTAATGTTCGTCCAGCATTGCCAGGTCCCTCGCCTGTGTAGCTGAATTACAACTCACATAAACAATTCGCTTTGGCAAGATACCAATTATTTGGGCCACTACATCCTTATGCATTCCATCCCGCGGAGGATCGGTAATGATAACGTCCGGGTGGCCGTGTTTATTGATGAAGCTTTCGGTAAACACCTTCTTCATATCCCCAACGAAGAACTCGGTGTTGGTAATTCCGTTGCGTTCGGCGTTCGCTTTTGCATCTTCAATAGCTTCAGGAACTGCTTCAACTCCAATTACCTTTTTGGCATTTTTCGCTACGAACTGGGCGATGGTTCCCGTCCCGGT
>DATISX010000062.1:0-3436 GCA_035468275.1 Salegentibacter sp. | reverse complement strand
GTTTGTGAATTAATTAATTAGAAGTATATTTGCACCCGCTTGCTAAAAAGCAGGCGTTTGTAAAGCATAAATCTAATCAAAACACTATGTACGCAATTGTAGAGATAGCAGGGCAGCAATTTAAAGTTGCAAAAGACCAGAAGGTGTTTGTTAACCGTTTAGCAGGAGAAGAAGGAGACAGCGTTTCTTTTGACCAGGTTCTTCTTACCGGCGATGGTGACAACATTACCTTAGGCGCCCCGGCTATAGAAGGAGCTCTTATAGGAGCCAAAATTACCCGTCACCTAAAAGGAGACAAAGTAATTGTTTTCAAAAAGAAAAGACGTAAAGGTTACAAAAAGAAAAACGGGCACCGTCAATCTTTAACCGAGATCCTTATTGAAAGTATTACTGCTAAAGGCGGAAAAAAAGAAACTTCAGCCAAAAAAGAAGAGCCTAAAAAAGAAACCAAAGCCGAAAGCAAAGCGGATGATCTTAACCAACACACCGTGGTGGAATTAAGAGAAATGGCTAAAGAAAAAGGAATTGAAGGATATTCTTCAATGAAGAAAGCTGAACTAATTGAAGCTTTAAGTTAATTATTAAACTACTTAAAACCTAAAATAAAATGGCACACAAAAAAGGAGTTGGTAGTTCCAAGAACGGTAGAGAGTCAGAATCGAAACGCTTAGGCGTGAAGATCTTTGGCGGACAAGCTGCCGCAGCAGGAAACATCATCGTAAGACAAAGAGGTACTGCACACAACCCAGGAGAGAATGTGTATGCAGGAAAAGACCATACTTTACACGCCAAAATAGATGGCCTTGTAAAATTCTCTAAAACAAAGAATAATAAATCTTACGTTTCAATTGAACCGTTTGAAGCTTAATTAGCTTTGCTTTAGATTAATATCAAAAGCCTTTTCGGAAACGAAGAGGCTTTTTTTGTATCTTTAAGTAAACCAACCGATTAAGCGATGAAATATGTGACTATTTACCGTACAACCAATATTTCTGAAGTCTCCGGGATAAAAGAAATCTTTGTCAGGGAGAGTATCAATTTTAAAATACTTGATGCTGAAGCTCCGCCAGAACAACGTGATGCAAACCTCCAATCCTCCGAAAGCCAGATCCAGGTAGAGGAAAATCAAGAAGTAAGAGCCAGAGCAATTCTAACGCAACATGGATATTCTGAAACAGATAAGCATTTTGAAAAACCTCATAGAAGCCGGTTACCAGATTCAAGAGCTAAACCTATAATTAGTAAATGGGTGATCTTTCTGTTGGTAGCATTGGTAGTGCTAATTGCAATTATTTTATTCGGCTGGTTTATGATTCCTGAATAAAAAAATCCCTTCTGAATTTTGATTCAAAAGGGATCTTATTATCTATATAAAAGGAGATTTCCGCAGTAGTTTATGCTGAGCATAGTCGAAGTGCAGAAATGACCATATTAATATCTGTAATACTCCGGCTTAAATGGACCTTCTACTTCCACACCAATATATTCGGCCTGATCTGGTTTTAGCTCGGTTAATTCGACGCCTATTTTTTCCAGGTGAAGTTTAGCCACTTTTTCATCTAAATGCTTCGGAAGCATATAAACTTCATTTTTATATTTATCGGCATTTTTCCAAAGCTCGATCTGAGCAAGCGTCTGGTTGGTAAATGAATTACTCATCACAAAGCTAGGATGACCAGTAGCGCATCCCAGGTTTACCAAACGACCTTCAGCTAAAAGAATAATATCTTTCCCGTTGATGGTGTATTTATCAACCTGAGGCTTAATCGTGTCTTTGGAGTCGCCATGGTTGTTGTTTAGCCAGGCAACATCAATCTCGTTATCAAAGTGGCCAATGTTACAAACAATGGTCTTGTCTTTCATTGCCTCAAAGTGCTCACCTCTAACAATATCTTTATTTCCTGTAGTAGTGATTACGATATCAGCTTTTTCTACTACATTTTCAAGTTTTTTCACTTCAAAACCGTCCATTGCAGCCTGAAGTGCACAAATTGGGTCAATTTCAGTAACTGTAACGATCGCTCCGGTACCTTTAAAAGAAGCTGCAGTACCTTTTCCTACGTCTCCATAACCACAAACTACAACTCGTTTTCCGGCAAGCATAATATCTGTAGCACGACGAATGGCATCTACAGCACTTTCGCGACATCCATATTTATTGTCGAATTTCGATTTAGTAACCGAATCGTTCACGTTGATGGCCGGCATTACCAAGGTTCCGTTTTTCATTCTCTCATAAAGTCGGTGAACTCCTGTAGTGGTTTCTTCTGAAAGTCCGCGGATTCCTTCAGCAAGTTCAGGATATTTATCAAAAACCATATTGGTTAAATCTCCACCATCATCAAGGATCATGTTTAGGGGTTTTCGGTCTTCACCAAAAAACAGGGTTTGCTCGATACACCAGTTAAATTCTTCCTCGGTCATTCCTTTCCAGGCGTAAACGGGAATTCCGGCATCAGCAATTGCAGCTGCAGCCTGATCCTGGGTTGAGAAAATATTACAGGAGCTCCAGGTAACTTCGGCTCCAAGGGCAACGAGGGTTTCTATGAGCACCGCTGTTTGAATAGTCATATGTAAACAACCCGCAATTCTAGCACCTTTTAAAGGTTGCTCATCTTTATATTCTTCACGAAGAGACATCAGGCCAGGCATTTCCGATTCCGCAAGTTCGATCTCTTTTCTTCCCCAGTCTGCAAGGGAAATATCTTTAACTTTATAAGGAGTGTAAGACACTGTTTTAGTTGACATATTATTATATTTGAATATTAGCAATTTTATTTTGGCAAAAATAAGCAAACTATAATAAACCCGCATGCCACTTTACAAAACAATAACAGCAAACCCTCATACTAAAGTCTTCATTTGGAAGGTGGAAGAACCCATCGAAGTCCTTAATTACGGAATAGAACTTACAGAAAATTGCCAGAACAGAGTGGCGGGAATGAAATCTGAAATTCATCGGCGTGGGTTTATGAGTATCCGACACCTTTTGGCCGAAGCCGGTTATGTAGATTCAGATTTGTATTATGATGAACTTGGAAAACCTCACCTGAAAGACGGAAAGAATATCTCGATAACTCATTCTTTTAATTTTACCGGTATTATTGTGAGCGATGAAAAAGTGGGGATAGATATTGAAAAACAACGGGAAAAAATTCTAAGAATCGCCAATAAATTCACTCCGCTTAGGGAATACCATACCCTGGCAAATGAAGAAGCTCTTATAAGGAAACTAACCATTGTTTGGGGTGCTAAAGAATCGGTTTATAAGATGTATGCCGAGCAGGGATTAGGCTTTTTGCAGCATATCAATGTAACCGATTTTGATTTTGAGGATGCCAGAACCACCGCTAAAGTGAACTTTAAAGGGAAAAAATCCCTATATGAAATAGAATTCCTGGAATTTGAAGGTTTTACCTGTGTTTATGGCTGGGCG
>DATISX010000061.1:0-6508 GCA_035468275.1 Salegentibacter sp. | reverse complement strand
CTGGAAAAAGTTTATGGTGGCATCAGGTGCAGTGCGGGCTGCAACCTCATTTAATTTCGCTGTGATATTTTCTACAGAAAGACTTTCATCTTTTCGGTCATCCCATCTATCCAAAGGAATGAAGCCCAGGGCGTAAGAGCCGCCGGCGCCAGAGAAGAAGTTCCGACCGTTGATCATCGAGGCACCTCGAACTCCGGGAATGTCTATTACTTCTTTATAAAGTCTCTCGGTCACTTCTACGGTACGATCCAGTGAAGCTCCCGCAGGTAATTCCAGGTTCATAAAGATGATTCCGCGATCTTCAGTAGGAACAAAACCACTGGGCGTATTGTTCGATGCCAGGAAGGTTAGCCCCACGGCAGCAATAAGAATTACTGCCGTAATCCATTTATGCCTGTAAAGAAATCCTACTGACCGGGTGTATTTTTTGGTGGTGGCATCGAAACCAGCGTTAAAGGCGCTGTAAAATCTTTGCAAAAAGCCTTTTTTCTTTTCCCTTTCCGGAGTATGAGGCTTGAGAAACAGCGCACATAAGGCCGGACTAAGGGTAAGAGCATTCACAGCCGATATGATTATGGCCACGATCAATGTAACCCCGAATTGCTGATAAAAAACCCCGGCCGGCCCCGACAGGAAGGTAACTGGTACAAATACCGCGGCCATTACCAGGGTTATAGATACAATAGCTCCGGCGATCTCGTTCATAGCGGTTACCGTTGCCGATTTCGCCGATTTTGCGCCGCCTTCAATTTTAGCATAAACGGCCTCCACCACTACAATGGCATCATCCACCACAATACCAATGGCCAGTACCAGCGCAAACAGCGTTAGCATATTTATACTGTAACCGAATAAATTCAGAAAGAAGAAAGTTCCAATAATTGAAACAGGTACTGCTATAGCCGGAATAAGGGTAGCCTTGAAATCCTGAAGAAAGATGAAAACCACCAGAAATACCAGGATAAAAGCTTCGATTAGCGTCATTCGAACTTTAGAGATCGAAGCGCTAAGGAAATCGTTAGTGTTATAATTCACATAATAATCAACTCCGGTCGGAAAATCCTCTTTCAGATCTTCCAGGGTAACTTCAATGTCTTCGATAATCTCCTGGGCGTTGGAGCCGGGAGTTTGGAAAACCCCAACGTTTATTCCCGGCTTCCCATTAACGAGGATCTTTGAAGTATATCCCTGGGCATCGAGTTCAATTTCGGCTACATCTTTTAAGCGTAAAATACGGCCACTGTTTTCAGCTTTCAGAATGATATTTTCGTATTCTTCCGCGGTTTTGTAACGGCCGGGGTAACGCAGTACATATTCAAATTCCTCACCGCTGTTCTGGCCAATTGACCCGGCAGCAGCTTCCAGACTTTGCTCATTTATGGCAGCTCGTACGTCGGAAGGTACCAGATTGTAGCTTGCCAGTCTTTCAGGATTCAACCAGATTCGCATAGCATAGGTTCGTCCCCCGAAGGACCGGGCTTCCCCAACTCCGTTTATTCGCTGAAGTTCAGGAATCATATTGATGTTCATATAATTCTCAAGGAAAGTACCGTCGTATTCTTCATTTTCAGAATAAATAGAAAAATACATCAAGGCGCTGGTTTGCTGCTTTTGTACGGTAATTCCGTTTTGAATTACAGCCTGCGGTAAAAGGGCATTGGCCCGGGAAACACGGTTTTGTACGTTAACAGCAGCGATATCCGGATCAATATCCTGATCGAAAAACACCTGAATGCTACCGTTCCCATCGTTACTGGCGCTGGAAGTGATATAAGTCATTCCCTCGACTCCGTTAATTTGTTCTTCAATTGGAATGATCACACTTTCCAGGATGGTCTCGGCATTAGCTCCCGGGTAACCCACATTTATTTGAACCGTTGGCGGCGCGATATCGGGATACTGGGTAACCGGCAGGGTTTGCATACTCAGCAATCCCAGGATCACCAGAATAATTGAAATTACCGTTGAAAGCACCGGTCGCTCTATAAATATCTTCAGCATAATTTTTTATTTAAAAACGGCTTCGGTGTTACCAGTTATACTATCCAAATCGGTTTCCTGAGGGGTGATACGTTGAGCGTCTTTTAGTTTTGCCACTCCTTCGGCTACAATCACATCGCCTTCCTCCAATCCGGAATTCACGATAATTAGATCGTCTACCTTATTACCTGCCTGGATAAGGGTGTTTTTCACCGTATCCCCTTGAGTCAGTTTAAAAGTGTAAACCCGGCCCTGGGCTTCGTAGGTGGATTTTGAAGGAATCACCAATACATTTCCATAAGTGCGAGGCACCAGTATTTTTCCAGTATTACCGTTGGCCAATAAACCTTCAGGATTGGGAAAAGTAGCCCGGAAGCTCACTGTCCCGGTTTGCACATTAACCTGTGGGTTAATGGTTTCAATTTTTCCATCATAGGCATATTTCCGGTCGCCGGCAAGTATTAGGTTAACGGCAGGAAGATTTTCGAGTTTTTCCTTTCGGGTATTCCCTTTGGCGCGGTCCATAAAATCATAAAACTCGGCTTCGTTCATCGAGAAAAAGGCATAGACCTCTTCGGTTTGGGAAACCGTAGTTAGCGGCGCGGTATCATTAGGGCTTACCAGATTTCCACTTCGGAAATTAATGGAGCTTACTATCCCATTTACAGGGCTTTTGATATTTGCATAACCAATATTAGCGGTAATACTGTTGTAAGTGCTTTTTGTCTGGGCAAGTTGAGCTTTGGCAGTTTCCAGTTGTACTTCGCTAATGATATTTTTTTCAACCAGGGGACGCAGTTTGTCTACTTCAACCTGAGCAGCATTTACTGCGGCTTTAGCCGCTTCAGCATCCTGGCTTAAAGATCTTGTTTCCAGTTTAAAAAGCAATTGACCTTGTTTGACTTCCTGCCCCTCATCAACCAGCACATCGGTGACATAACCTGAAACCTTGGCCCGAACAGCGGCATTTACGGTTCCTTCGATATTTGCCGGAAAGCTTTGAAAGCTGGTAAGATTCCGAATTTCAGACTTGACTACGGGAAATGTTCCAACTGTCTCGCTGTTTGGAGTTTTTTCTATAGAATTACCACAGGCTGAAAGCAGCAGGGCAGTCGCCGGTATAAGCAGAAATTTATTGAGGAATTTCATTCTTATCTTGTTTTTGGATGATGTTTAATTTCAATTTTCGGATGGCTTCTCCGGCTTCTTCAAGAAAAACCAGGTAATCTTTGTGAAAATCCAACTCAAGAGATGAATCTTCGGGATTATCTTCATTTGCAGCGGATTTATATTCCAGTATCTCCACGTGCATTTCTTTTTGGCGATTCCAGTTATTGGTCATCTCGTCTATCACGTTAATTAAGCGGTTTGGTGCCACAATAAAATAGCGTTTTCGATCGCCGGTTTTGGTAAAATAAGAAACCCGTCCCTGGGTTTGTAATGAATTAAGATGGGTATGAACGGTACTTTTACTGGCTTTTAATTGGCTTACTAATTCGTCGAAAGTTTGACCGCCTTTCCCGGTTAAGATCAAACTGGCATAAATGCGGGCCGCTAAAGGCGCCAGTTGATCCTGGGATTCCATATGAACGCCCAGTTTTTCAATTAAGGCTGCTTTTTTCTTTTCCAAAGTCATGGAGTTGCTCATAAGCTTTTTAAAGTTTGGGCTGCAAATTTAGCTTTAGTTCGGAAAAAACCGAACTAAGCAAAAACTAAAATCCTGTTAAAGTCTGCCGGCCTTAGGACAGAAAAAAAACGCGATGGTTTAATTCCTGGAAAAAGAAAACCCCCATTTATCTGATTTTCAAATGGGGGCTTATAAAATTATTTTCAAAATAGCGTCTATTCTTCGGCGT
Source organism: Salegentibacter sp. (assembly GCA_035468275.1). Taxonomy (GTDB): domain Bacteria; phylum Bacteroidota; class Bacteroidia; order Flavobacteriales; family Flavobacteriaceae; genus Salegentibacter. The sequence continues at coordinate 2,672 of DATISX010000061.1, read as the reverse complement.
AAATTCCAATTTTCAGATCCCCATCTTTGTTCATGTGAGCTCTGTACATCCCTGCGGTATTGAATTCCATAGCGATATTTCCCTGGAAATCAATAGCGATTATTCCACCATTTCCTCCCAGATCTGGATTTTTATTCTGAATTACTTCTTGAGCAGCATCTTTAAGGCTTAGTCTTTTATATTCCATCAAAGCCGAAATATCGTGAGCTACCACCCCGCGAATAAAGAACTCACCCCAACCGGTAGCTGAAACTGCACAGGTTTTATTATTGGCGTAGGTTCCCGCCCCAATTATGGGAGCATCTCCAATTCGTCCCCATTTTTTGTTGGTCATTCCTCCCGTTGAGGTTCCTGCAGCAAGATTGCCATCCTTATCCAAAGCTACGCAACCAACAGTTCCATATTTGGAATCTTTGATGAATGGATCTACAAAAGCAGCGCTTTGGTCGTGATCCAGCTCGGTTTCTTCCGATTCACTATTCTTTAAACGTTTAAGGCTTTGGAATCGGTTTTCTGTATAAAAATATTCGGGGTCTACTATTTCCACCCCGCGTTCTTCCGCGAAAAGCTCGGCGCCTTTCCCGGCCATCATCACGTGTTCAGAATTCTCCATTACTTCCCAGGCAAGGTTTATCGGATTTTTAACTGTGGTCACTCCTGCCACGGCACCGGCATTAAGTGTTTTTCCGTCCATTATTGAGGCATCAAGTTCGTTGGTTTCAGCATTGGTAAAAACAGCTCCTTTTCCGGCATTGAAAAGTGGCGAATCTTCCATTATATTTATGGTGCGCTGTACGGCTTCCGTTGCTGTGCCACCATTGGCGAGGATTTCGTGTCCCACCCTAATCGCTTCTTCCAATTTGTCTTTGTATGCTTTTTCAAGGGAATCGGTCATATTTTCCTTAAGTATGGTTCCCGCACCTCCGTGAATTACGATTCCGAAATTATCGGTGGTTTCTGTGTTAAGTTCTTCTTCGGAAACTGCTTCATCACGTTCTTTTTCTTCGGAGGAATTGCAGGCTAAAAACAGGGATAAACTGAGTAATAGGAATATTTTTTTCATCGTTGTTGGTTATTTAATTCCGAAGATAATAAATTTTAAGCCTATCCTGTAACGGAAGAACTATCCAGTAGGGGATTTTAGACAAAAAAGAGAAAGGTTTATACCACAAAAAAGAAAATAATCCTCCCGCTTTGTGAGGGAGATTGCGTAATTTGGGGCTTGCAAAAAACTAAATTATGGCTGTAAATAAACCTTTTAATCTGAATAAATGGATCGAGCAAAATCGCGATACCTTAAAGCCGCCTGTTGGAAATCGGAATCTTTATCGCGAATCTGAGGATTATATCGTTATGGTGGTGGCCGGCCCAAATGCTCGCAAGGATTATCATTATAACGAAACCGAAGAGTTATTTTATCAGCTGGAAGGGGAAATCGAAGTTCATATTCAGGAAGACGGAAAAAAGAGAACCATGAAACTCGGCCCCGGCGATATGTACCTACACCCGGGAAAAGTGCCACACTCTCCAGAAAGACATGAAGACAGCATTGGATTAGTGGTTGAGCGAAAAAGAACTGATCCGGACGCAAAGGACGGATTGCTGTGGTTTTGTGATAACTGTAATAATAAATTATATGAAGTTTACTTTCCACTTAACGACATTGAAACCGATTTTTTAAAGCATTTTAAGCATTTCTACGGAAGCAAGGATTTAAGAACATGCAACAATTGCGGGGAAGTCATGCCCGTTGACAAGCGTTTTATCTCTGATGAGGATTAGCGCTATTTTTTTATTATTTTCGCAAAGAACACACAAAAGAACAGAATAAAATTTAAGGATTAATGAGTGAAATAGCAGAAAAATTTGGGATTAAACAAGCCCTTAAAGATTTAGGATTAAGCGACGTTAACAATGGGACTTCTACCGGAACTGACTTTTTTAGTAACGGAGAAATAATAGAATCTTATTCGCCGGTAGACGGAGCGCTTATTGGAAAGGTGAAGAGCACTACCAAAGAAGATTACGAAAAAGTAATTGAAACCGCAACCAAAGGTTTTAAAGAATGGAGAACCTTACCAGCACCACAACGTGGGGAAGTAGTAAGACAATTTAACGATGAACTTCGTCGCCTTAAAGAACCTCTTGGAAAACTGGTTTCTTATGAAATGGGGAAATCTTACCAGGAAGGTTTGGGAGAAGTGCAGGAAATGATTGATATCTGTGATTTTGCAGTAGGACTTTCCCGCCAGCTGCATGGACTCACTATGCATTCTGAACGTCCCGGACATAGAATGTACGAACAATATCACCCGCTTGGAGTAGTTGGAATTATATCAGCTTTCAACTTCCCTGTTGCGGTTTGGTCGTGGAACACGGCTTTAGCCTGGGTTTGTGGTGATGCCTGTATCTGGAAGGGATCGGAGAAAACTCCGCTTACTTCTGTGGCCTGTCAGAACATCGCATCCAGAGTTTTTGAAAAGAACAATGTGCCTGCGGGAATTTCCTGCCTGATCACCGGCGATTACCGCGTGGGAGAAATGATGACCAATGATAAACGCGTTCCTTTAATTTCAGCCACCGGATCGATAAAAATGGGAAAAATAGTTGCCCAGGCTGTTGCTGCAAGACTTGGAAAATCACTTCTTGAATTAGGCGGGAATAATGCAATT
>DATISX010000060.1:0-5250 GCA_035468275.1 Salegentibacter sp. | reverse complement strand
CTGGCGCAACTTATTTACTGGGCGGTACTTACTGCGGGGAATGTTTTTGATCTCGATTTTCTTATGTTGTCTCTGCAGAGTTTTTGGATCGCTTTTGTCACTGCAGTGGTCACGGTAATTTTCGCAACATTGTTGATCTATTTTGCTAAATGGAGTAGTATCAGCACGGTGAAAAGCATTTCTAAACTCGGAATATTAGGTTATGCGATTCCGGGAGCCGTTGTAGCCATCGGAATTATGATCCCAACCCTTGCTTTAGATAAATGGTTTATTGGAATAATGAATGATTACTTCGGAATAAGCACAGGTTTGCTCATTAACGGGAGCCTGGTAGCTTTGGTTTATGCTTATTCCGTCAGGTTTTTGGCTGTTGCCTATAATCCCATTGAATCTACCGGATTAAAAGTGAGTAATAGTATACCTGATTCTTCGAGAATGTTGGGCGTTGGAAATTTCAGAACGTTCTTCAGGGTAGAATTTCCACTAATAAAAACCGGAATCCTGAGTGCAATCATCCTTGTCTTTATAGACGTTATGAAGGAGCTACCGCTTACGCTTATTCTCAAACCATTTCATATAAACACCCTGGCTGTGAAAGCCTTTGAGTATGCCAGCGACGAAATGGTAATGGAGGCTGCTATTCCTTCATTATTTATTATATTCACGGCGGCAATTCCCGTAATATTTCTGAACAGATTACTTATAAAAGATTGAAGATGTTGATTGTTGATTCCCTTTCTAAAAGTTTTGATAAAGGCAAGAGCTTTGCCTTAAAAGATGTTTCCTTTAAACTGGAACAGGGAGATGTATGCGCGATAGTGGGAGAAAGCGGAAGCGGAAAAACGACTCTGGTTCGACTAATCGCCGGTTTGGAAAGACCCGATGGAGGTATGATAATGCTGGAAGGCAAAGATGTTTCTTCTATCAAAAAACTGGTAGCTCCGGAAAAAAGGAATATCGGGCTGGTTTTTCAGGAATATGCGCTCTTCCCGCATTTTGATCTGCTCAAGAATGTCATGTATGGAATTTCCAAATTGAAAAATAAGAAAGCCCGCGCTAAAGAGATGTTGGAACTTGTAGGTTTAAGCGGTATGGAAAATAGATATCCGCATCAACTTTCAGGAGGGCAACAGCAAAGAGTTGCTTTGGCAAGAGCTTTGGCTCCCAATCCCTCTCTGCTTATTTTAGATGAACCTTTCAGCAACCTGGATGCGATGTTAAGAATGCAGCTTAGGAGTCAGGTTTTTGAAATTATCAAAAAGACGGGAGTAACCGCCATTTTTGTAACTCACGATACCCAGGACGCTTTATCTGTAGCCGATGAGATTCTTATTCTTCAGAATGGAAAAATTATTCAGAAGGATCAGCCGGCAAATCTATACACCAAACCATCTTCCATTTATGTAGCATCTTTGTTCGGAAATACCATTCAGTTGAATAAGGAAATGCAAACAGCTTTTGATTGTCCGCTTAATCCAAAATGTGATCACGCCATTCGTAATGAAAATCTCAGTATAAATGAGGAGTGCGAATATGTAACTCACGCCAGGGTCCTGAAAAAGACTTTCCTCGGAACAGGCACACAATTACTGCTGAAACTGGATAACGGCCAGAAAATCTCCGTTGTGACCAAGGAGCGTGAAGTCGCCGACCGGATTAAGATAGGTTTCAACTCTACTGATCTTCTGGAATTTGCCGGATAAACAATCTTTCCATTTGTGCCTCGTAACTAATTCTGTTTTAAGGAATTTTTGCGATAAAAAATGTATATTTGCACGCAATTAAATCATTAATTGCTATGACCGCACACGATTCCAAAATTTTAGGAGAAGCCCTTACTTACGACGACGTACTTTTAGTCCCTGCTTTTTCTGAAATCCTTCCCCGAGAAGTAGATATTTCCACAAAATTCACTAAAAATATTCGTATAAATGTCCCTATAGTTTCTGCAGCTATGGACACCGTTACTGAATCCCGACTGGCTATTGCTATAGCCAGAGAAGGCGGTATTGGGGTGTTGCATAAGAACATGAGCATAGAGGCTCAGGCGTTGAAAGTTCGCAAAGTAAAACGAGCTGAAAGCGGCATGATCATAGATCCTGTTACGCTTCCTATTTCTGCTAAGGTGAGCGATGCTAAAGCGAGTATGAAAGAACACAGCATTGGAGGTATTCCGATTGTTGACGATGAAGGTAAATTGCTAGGAATCGTTACCAACAGGGATCTCAGGTTCGAAAAAAACAACATGCGGCCTATTTCAGAAGTAATGACTTCAGAAAATCTTGTGACGGTTGCAGAGGGCACCTCTCTTGATGAAGCTGAAGATATCCTTCAGGATTACAAGATCGAGAAATTACCGGTAGTAAATTCTGAAAAGAAACTGGTAGGATTAATCACTTTTAGAGATATCACCAAACTTTCCCAAAAACCAATTGCCAATAAGGATACCTACGGGAGACTTCGCGTAGCCGCTGCTATTGGAGTTACCGGTGACGCAGTAGAAAGAGCCGGGGCTTTGGTGAAAGCGGGAGTTGACGCAGTCGTGATCGATACCGCTCACGGACATACTAAAGGCGTGGTTCAGGTATTGAAAGAAGTAAAAAAGAATTTCCCTGAACTGGAGGTTGTAGTAGGAAATATCGCCACCGCTGAAGCAGCAAAATACCTCGCTGAGGCAGGGGCTGATGCAGTTAAAGTCGGAATTGGACCTGGATCTATTTGTACTACCCGTGTTGTAGCCGGTGTTGGCTTTCCTCAGTTTTCGGCAGTCCTGGAAGTGGCAGCAGCTCTTAAAGGTTCTGGTGTACCCGTCATCGCTGATGGGGGGATTAGATATACCGGTGACATTCCTAAAGCCTTAGCCGCGGGAGCCGATTGTGTGATGCTTGGGTCTCTACTTGCAGGTACAAAAGAATCTCCCGGAGAGACTATTATTTTTGAGGGTAGAAAATTCAAATCCTACCGCGGAATGGGCTCTGTGGAAGCCATGAATAAAGGTTCTAAAGACAGGTATTTCCAGGATGTGGAAGATGATATCAAAAAACTTGTTCCTGAAGGGATTGTGGGTAGAGTGCCCTATAAAGGAGATCTCGAAGAAAGCATTCACCAGTTTGTGGGTGGTCTTCGTGCCGGAATGGGATACTGTGGAGCAAAAGACGTTGACACCCTGAAAGAAAAAGGAAGATTCGTGAAGATCACTTCCTCGGGAATCCAGGAGAGCCATCCTCATGATGTGACCATTACCAAGGAATCACCAAATTACAGTAGATAAAAAGCTAATATCAGGATAAACAAGAAACCCGGCATTTGCCGGGTTTCTTGTTGTAAAAAAAACATAGAGTATTATTCTTCTTTCTGAACCTCATCAGGATCTATTCCTAATTTTTCAAGGACCTTCTCAGTAATGTCATAGCGCTCATCGGCAAAGGCTAAACTGTTGCCATTGGCATGAAAGATTTGCGTGTAGCCTTCTTCCTGAATAACTTGTTGCATGGCTTGATTAATCTCGTCGTAGAGAGGTTTTGTAAGTTCGTTTCTGCGCATTTGCATCATCACAGAAGCTCTTTGGCGAAAACCTTTAATATCGTTTTCCAGACCAATTATTTCATTTTCTTTCTCTGCTCTTTCTTCCTCATTCAAGGCTTCTCGGTCTGTTTGATAGACATCAATAAGGCCTTCGTATTCTTTTATGGATTCCTGAAGATCCTGTTGCATTTCGGTGTCATAATTCTGTAAGCCTAGATTAACTTCCTCCATAGCGGGCATCTGGCCAATTATATATTCGGCATCAATAGTTCCGGTTTTGGTTTGAGCATTGGAGATATAACCTAAAAGGATAAAAGCTAATAATAATGTTGTTTTTTTCATAATTGGATTAATTTATGGCAAATATAATAGCCCAATTCATTTATACACAGTTTTTAATTAATAAAAACTAAGCGAAATAAGGAGATGCTAATTCTCGTTTCTTTTTCCGATTTATTGAGTCGGGCGTGATTCACACTTTGATCTGTTTTAAATAATAGCTCCTGTATAATTTTATATACTTAGATTCGTTTTGGGAATAGCTTGTAGAACCTAAAGGAATTCTTATTTTTGCTGCCATGTAAAGGGCACGAAAATAGCAGTTTGGAATTGGTATATAAATTGTTGCCCTTAATCAAAAAAGTATTGAAGAGGACACTCCTGTTTTTAATGAATATTTTTCTTGTCGTTGGATTGGCAGGATGTGATTTATTCGAAAAAACCGAAGAACGAAAAGTGGTAGTGCGGGTTAATGATTCCTATCTTTATGAAGATGATATTAAAGCGCTTATCAGTGAGGACACGAGTCCCGAAGATAGTACGCTTATCGTTTCGAATTATATAACCCGGTGGGCCACTCAGCAGTTAATTATTGACCGGGCCCGTTTAAATCTTTCTGAAGAACAACAGAAAGAATTCAACGACCTGGTGGAAAATTACAGAAATGAATTATACGCAAACGCCTATACCGAAGCGATGGCCAGAAAGAATATGGACACCAGCTTTACCGAAGCCGAGCTGGAAGCCTATTACGAAGAAAACAAGGAAAACTTTAAATTAAAGGAAGATCTTGTTAAGCTCAGGTATATAAATCTGGATAAAAACCTCAATAACCTGGAACAGATCAGGGAATGGTTTGTGCAGTTTGACGAGGAGGACAGGCAGGAACTCGATAAGATTTCCCTGCAGTTTAAGAATTTTTCTTTTAATGATTCGGTTTGGGTTAAAACCAAATCGGTTTACGGGAAAATCGCACCGCTAAGCGTGGAAGACAGATCAGATTTACTTAAAACCGATAATTTTCTTCAGCTTGAAGATTCTTTAGGTGTATATTTGATCTACGTGAACGATGTGCTGGAGAGGAATGAACAGGCACCATTGAGTTACGCCAGGCCGGCTTTAAAACAGATTTTGCTCAATAAAAGAAAGCTAAATCTAACAAAAGAACTTGAAAAAGAAATTACAAAAGATGCAATTAAAAACAATGAATTTGAAATTTACGACTAAGCTAAGCGCATTTATTTTCGGATTATTTTTAAGTCTGAATCTAGCTGCCCAGGAGGTCATTGTAACCGATAGTACCGCCATTAAGGCTGAAGATGAACTGGCGCAAAATACAACGGAAGACGGTGACTTTAAACGTAAAAAAGTAGACGGAATCGCCGCCGTGATTGGAGATTATATAGTGCTGGATAGCGATATCCAGTTAATGTATAAGGATATGCA
>DATISX010000059.1:0-16881 GCA_035468275.1 Salegentibacter sp. | reverse complement strand
TTTGCTCCAACCATAGATCACTATGTAATTCAGGCTAACATTAAACGCAGACGAAAAAGAATTAAAACTGCCACCGGGCAGGTTAAAACAGCAGTTTAGTTATGGAAGAGAAATCAGTAAATAAAACTAACAGTAACGGCTATACTTTTATGTTCGCTATTATTATGGTAGTAGTAGTAGCAACTGTATTAGCCTTTACAGCCACTTCCCTGCAGCCAACGCAAAGGGAAAATGTTAGACAGGAAAAAATGCAGAATATCCTTGCTACAATTGGTGTTGAAACCGATAGGCCGGGAGCTGAAGAACTATACAATCAATATATTATCGAGGAGCTTAGTCTTCGCGAAGATGGATCTGTAGATGAAGATGTGGACGCTTTCCAGGTAGACCTGGCGAAGGAGCTTAAGAAGCCAGGGTCAGATCAGGTTTTTCCTTTGTACATCGCCGAGGTGGATGGAGAAAAATTCTACATCGTTCCCCTAAGAGGAAACGGACTTTGGAATGCAATCTTTGGATATATTTCCTTACGGGATGATTTGAACACCATTGCCGGTGCCACTTTCGATCACCTTGGAGAAACCCCCGGGCTTGGAGCCGAGATTACCAAGGAATTTTTCAGACAAAAATTTGTGGATGAAAAAATCTTTGACGAAAGCGGAAATCTTGTGGGAGTTTCCTTAGTGAAAGGAAGTATTGATCTTTCTGATAAGGATGATAATCAGGTTGATACGATATCCGGAGCCACTATTACCGCAGACGGGGTTTCGGATATGATCTATGAAAGACTTAACCGTTACCTGGCTTATTTTGAAAAGGAACTGGATATTAAAGTAGCAATTCAATAATTATGGCTAACGAGAAAAAATATACTTCCGAAGAAAAGGAAGCAAAGAAAAAAGAAATGATTCTCTTCATGTCTAATTCAGAAGAGAAGGAACATTTTCTATCGAAGGCGAACAGAAAATTATTGTCTGATCCCTTAGATGATAACAACCCTATTACCGTACAGGTATTGGGTATTTGTTCGGCCCTTGCGATCACCGTGCAGTTAGAACCGGCTGTGGTAATGGCAATTGCGGTTGTGGCGGTAATGGCTTTTAGTAACATGATTATTTCCATGTTGCGTAATATGATTCCAAGCCGAATCAGGATTATTGTACAACTTGTTGTAGTTGCTTCCCTGGTGGTGCTGGTAGACCAGATCTTAAAGGCTTATGCTTATGATGTGAGTAAACAGCTTTCGGTATTTATCGGGCTTATTATTACCAACTGTATTGTAATGGGACGTCTGGAGGCATTTGCTCTAGGAAACGGGGTTTACAAATCCTTTCTGGATGGTGTTGGAAACGCCGCCGGATATGGTCTTATCCTTATTATCGTGGCTTTCTTCCGTGAACTTTTAGGTTCAGGTAAATTATTTGGATTCGAGGTTTTAGGCCATAAAGGCGCGACTCTCGCTGAATCTACCGGGCTTTATTCTTTAGGATACGAAAACAACGGATTAATGCTGCTATCACCAATGGCTCTAATTGTTGTAGGGCTTATAATTTGGGTTCAGCGTGCACGTAACCGTAAACTAATTGAAGAAACCAACTAACAGCTAAAAAAAATAATAATGGATTATATAAACTTATTTGTAAGAAGTATTTTCATAGAAAATATGATTTTTGCTTACTTCCTGGGGATGTGTTCATACCTGGCGGTATCAAAAACCGTAAAAACAGCTGTTGGATTAGGTGCCGCTGTAATATTTGTACTTTCTATAACTGTACCTATTAACTACCTGCTGGATAACTACCTTTTAAGACCTGGTGCCCTGCAATGGCTTGGAGCCGAGTACGCCAATGTTGACCTAAGTTTCCTTAGCTTCATCATGTTTATTGCGGTAATTGCCTCTATGGTACAACTGGTAGAAATGATCGTTGAGAAATTTGCTCCTGCCCTTTATGGTGCCTTGGGTATTTTTCTTCCACTTATTGCTGTAAACTGTGCGATCCTTGGTGGTTCGCTATTTATGCAGCAAAAAGACTTTGGTGCCATCACTGAAGCCATTACTTATGGTTTTGGAAGTGGAGTAGGCTGGTTCCTGGCTATTTTAGGAATCGCTGCAATTCGCGAAAAAATTGCTTACTCAAATATACCGGCTCCGCTAAAAGGCCTGGGAATAACTTTTATTATTACCGGTTTAATGGCTCTTGGTTTTATGAGTTTTATGGGAATAAAAATATAATCGAAAAAGTAGGATTATGACAGTTGTAATAGCAAGTGTAGTAGTATTTTTAATATTGATCCTGATTTTGGTTGCCATTTTGCTTGGAGCCAAAGCCAAATTGGCACCATCTGGACCGGTGACTATCAATATTAACGGAGAAAAAGATATGGAAGTAGGTTCGGGAGGAACCCTGCTTTCTACCTTAGGAGATAATAAATTATTTTTACCATCTGCCTGTGGAGGTGGTGGTACCTGTGTACAGTGTAAATGTATTGTTTCTGAAGGAGGAGGAGCTATTCTTCCTACCGAGGAGCCGCACTTTACCCGTAAAGAGATCGCACAGGGATGGCGCCTTGGATGCCAGGTAAAAGTAAAAGAAGATATGAAGATCCAGATTCCGGAGGAAGTATTCGGAATTAAGAAATGGGATGCTACTGTAGTAAGAAACTATAACGTGGCCTCATTTATCAAGGAATTCGTTGTTGAAATTCCTGAAGATATGGATTACAAGGCTGGTGGCTATATCCAGATTGAAATTCCTAAATGTGAGGTGCAGTTTAGTGATATGGATATCACTGCCCACCCTGATGAACACCCTGGTGAGCCTCAGAAATTCCAGGAGGAATGGGATAAATTCAAACTTTGGCCTTTAGTAATGAAAAACCCTGAAACAGTAGAGAGAGCTTATTCTATGGCTTCCTACCCGGCTGAAGGACGTGAGATCATGCTTAACGTGCGTGTTGCAACTCCGCCATGGGACAGAGCGAAAGACGGCTGGATGGATGTAAATCCTGGTATTGCGTCGTCTTATATCTTCTCCAGGAAAAAAGGAGATAAAGTAATTATTTCAGGACCTTATGGTGAATTCTTTATCAACCCAAGTGAATCAGAAATGCTTTATGTTGGGGGTGGCGCCGGAATGGCCCCAATGCGTTCTCACCTTTACCACTTATTCCGCACCTTGAAAACCGGAAGAAAAGTGACTTACTGGTATGGTGGTCGTTCGAAAAGAGAATTGTTTTATACAGAACACTTTAGAGCTCTGGAAAGAGATTTCCCTAACTTTAGATTCTTCCTTGCACTTTCTGAACCAATGGAAGAAGATAATTGGAAAGTGAAAAAAGATCTTGATGATGAAGGAGATGGATTCGTAGGATTCATTCACCAGGTTGTAATCGATAACTACTTGAGCAAACACGAAGAACCTGAAGAAATTGAATTATATTTCTGTGGACCTCCATTGATGAACAAAGCCGTTCAGAAAATGGGTGAAGACTTCGGTTTACCCGATGAAAATATTAGATTTGATGACTTTGGAGGATAATCTTCACTTAAATAATAAGCAAAAAAGACCGACTGTGAAGCCGGTCTTTTTTATTTTTGCACTATGGCTAAATTAAACGACCAGGAGCTGCATAATCTTGCGATGAATATCGTAGGAAAAGACCTTGAGGAAAATGGCTATGAATTTTTGGGGGTGAACAGCAAGATTGAAAGGGATCCGCAGTTTGTAGCATTGAAGGATAAAAAACTGCATTTCGTAATTGTTCGGGCTATAGAATATCCTCACGACCCCAAAATTTTTGAGGGACAATTCCTTCAGACTATAAAAAATCATGCGCTAAAATTCAACGCAAAAACTTTTTATGCCGGGGTTGGATTAGCGAATTCTGAGGATTACGAGAAACCTGTTTCTCATGGGGAAGCTTATGTGGTGAATTATAATGGCTGGCAGGAAATTTAAAATATGAAAAAACATTTATTTTTTTTGATTTCGCTTAGTTTCTTCCTGGCTTGTCAACCTGAGGATACTACGGAAAGTGTTTCCGGAAGTGCACTTGGAACGACCTATAGTATCAAATATTTTTCAGGAAATGAGTTGAAAGTTCAGCCTGCGCTGGATTCTATTTTTGAAATTATAAATACCTCAATGAGTACTTACCAGCCAGATTCTGATATTTCCAGAATCAACCGGGGTGATACAAGCCTGGTTGTAGATGAACATTTTGTGAAGGTATTTCAGGCTTCCCGGAAAATCTATGAGGAGAGCGAAGGCTATTTTGAACCTACGGTCGGGAACCTTGTAAATGCCTATGGTTTTGGCCCTGAAAAACAGCTGGATAAACCTGATCAAGTAACTCTTGATTCTCTTCATCGTCTTGTAGGATTCGATAAACTTAAACTTGATGCTGAAAATCGAGTACAAAAATCCACTCCTGGTATCTACATCGATTTTAATGCTATTGCGAAAGGCTACGCCATAGATGTAATAGCTGAATATTTTGATGAGAAAGGCGTTTCCGATTATCTCATCGAATTAGGAGGGGAAGTTGTGGCCAGGGGAAGAAATTTGCAAAAAGATGCAGATTGGATGGTGGCAATAGACGATCCTGAACAAAAGGAAGGAAAGCGCACTTTTCAAGGGATACTTGCATTGAAGAACCGGGCGATGGCCACCTCAGGAAATTACCGGAAATTCAGTACAGATTCAGCGGGGAATAGTTTTGTACATACTATAAATCCCATAACCGGTCGCGCGCAAAAAAATGACCTGCTTAGCGCTTCAGTTTTAGCTGAAAACTGCACCCTTGCTGATGGTTATGCCACGGCATTTATGGCTATGGGTTTTGAAAAATCGGTAAACCTGCTCGAGAAACTTGATAAGGTTGATGCCTACTTAATCTATGTGGATAATGGCGAGTCTAAGGTATTTACTACAGAAGGTTTCAAAAAGGTACTTCGGGAATAACTATTTATAACAAACAGGGATGATTTCACCTTCGGCCAGGCGGTATTTGTCTATTTCTTTCGGAGATAATTCCTGGGTATAATCAACTTCTTCCACGCTGAAACCGATACTTCTTAGTTTATCAAAATAATCTCTGCCATAAATTCTCACATGATCATACTGGCCAAAGATCTTTTCCCGTTCTTTTTTATCGGTAATGGAATCATCCTCAAATGTTTTCTCCCGATTAAGCTCCTGCGGAATTTGGAGTATTGCTGTTCCGCCGGGTTTTAAGATCCGGTAGATTTCCTGCATTGCTTTGGTATCATCCGGAATATGTTCCAGCACGTGGTTACACAGAATAAAATCGAATTCGTTATCTGAAAATGGCAGATCGCAGATATCTGCTTTTACATCAGCCAGGGGAGAATTGAGATCGGTGGTGGTGTAATGGAGGTTTTTTAATTTTCTGAAACGCTTGTAAAAAGCCTGTTCCGGGGCGAAATGAAGTACTTTTAAATTCCGGGTAAAGAAGTCGGTTTCATTTTTTAAATAAAGCCAAAGCAAACGATGGCGTTCCAGGGAAAGGGTAGAAGGAGAAAGTACATTTTCCCTTTGCTTCACATATCCGTAGGGAAGAAATTTTTTAAAACTACTGTTATCAATGGGATCGGTGTAATTATTTCCGCGCAGCGCTAATTTTAGAAATGGTCTTGCTAAATAGCTAAACCTGATTAACAGCGGTCTTGGAAATGCATTGAGAATCAGCTTAAAAACTTCCTTCATTTAAATTACTATTCAGCTAAATGTTCTGGACCTAAACTTCGATATCGCCCCAGTTTTCCCCTGATTTTATTCGGTATAATTGCATTTCTGAAACTCCAAATTGTTTCGCCAGGACCCTAATGCGTGTTTTGCGTTTGGGATCCAGTAGTTTCTTTTTTAAGATCACCGCCTGGGCGTAGGTAAGCTTCGAATAAGAAACCACTTTTCGTAATTTTCTCTTATGTTTGTTTTCCTTAACCTTCGGACTGTTATATTGATGCTGCACCCATTCTTCCTGGGTCATCCATGCAAGATTAGTCGCCCGGTTATCGTCTTTCTGAAAGTTTTTGTGAATAACATATTTGTCGTTCTCTTTCTTCTTCAGAAATATTTCAGCTACAATTCTGTGAATGTAATAACTTCTGGATTTTCCATTTTTCAGTTTCACCGAAAAATTGAGGTAACCCCCTATTTTACCACCTTTCATCAGTTCTCCTTCAGGATTTCTAAGAAAACTAATCATTCGCCCAAAATTGGAAACCTTATAGACAAATCTCTGCTGCCATTCTTCCTTATGTAAAGTTTCCCACCGCTCCTGTCTAAAATTTTTTATCATATACTTGTGCTCTAAATTCTACTTCCTCATCACTCTCCATTCCTAAAGCTTCGTAAATATATTTAAATGTAGATAACAATTCAGGTTTTCCATCCACCAGGGCCACATCATGTTCAAAATGGGCACTGGGTTTATTATCTGCCGTTAAGATGGTCCAGCCATCGGGTAATTGCTTAATGCGGTGGGTGCCAAGATTGATCATAGGTTCAATGGCGACAACCATTCCTTCTACAAACTTTTTCCCTCTTCCGCGTTTCCCGTAATTTGGCATTTCGGGATCCTCGTGCATCTTTCTTCCTAGTCCGTGGCCTACAAGCTCTCTTACTACACCATAACCACGGCTTTCGGTGTACTGCTGAATTGCGAAACCAACATCCCCAACACGGTTTCCGGCCTTGAATTCTCTTATTCCCACGTATAAAGATTCTTTGGTAACTTTAAGCAATTCTTTTATTTCCGGGGAAACTTCTCCAATCTCAAAAGTGTAAGCATGGTCCCCGTAAAATTCATTTTTAAGCGCTCCACAATCTATAGAAATAATATCTCCTTCCTGTAAAGGAGTATTATTAGGTATTCCATGAACTACCTGAGCGTTAGGACTCATACAGAGAGAATTTGGGAAATCGTACATTCCCAAAAAGCCGGGTTCTGCCCCGTGGTCTCTAATGAATTCCTCGGCCATTTTATCCAATTGAAGGGTAGTGACGCCGGGTTTGATTTCGGCAGCAAGCATACCAAGGGTTTTTGAAACTATCAGGGCACTTTCCCTTAGTAATTCTATCTCTTCTTTTGTTTTAGGTATTATCATTTTTGAATTTTAAAAGCGGTTAAAAAAACCGGATTTCTTTTTTCTGGGTTCCTCTTTTGCTATAGAAAGTTGTTGGTAAATCTCTCCCCAACCTAGCATTCCTCCAATATTTCTATCATCTATAAAAATATCGGCAAGTATCTTGCGACTAATCCCCTGGTCAAAATCTTCTTCGGGATAGCTTTTATTTACGGCATAAAACTCGATTCCCCGTTTGCGGCAGAATTCTATAGCCTCGTCCAGTTTCTCACCATACCTGTAGGTCCAGAGGATGAGTAAATGGCCTTCTTCCTGAAGCTTTTGCAAAGATTCGAATGCAAAAAGCATAGGTTTGCCAATCTCGGGGAATTTGTTCTCTACAATGGTGCCGTCAAAATCTACGGCTATTGTAAGCGATTTGGGCATTTTACAAAATTAGAAAGATTAATCTAAAATTTATCGATCTCGTTTAAAAATCGGCATATGGATTTTTATAGGAGTTTTCACTTACAATATCGGCAATATCCTCTTCAAAAGTTTCCATCGCAAATTCAACAAACCGATTAACCTCGACCCCATCTTTATAAAAAATAATAGTGGGCACAAGATTCACATTATATTCCTTTTCAATTTGATTTGGCGTTTCCTTATCAAGATTTAGGGCAAAACTTGTTAATTTGGACGAATCGTAGCCGGCCTGATCCAGGATCTTATAAAGTTTTGGAACTTCTAATTGGCTATCGGCACACCAGGTTCCCATAAATAGAACAATCTCGTAATCTGAAATATTTTCATCTATACGCTTCATAGGTTCCTCAAGCGGCTTGAAATGTTTGTAACCGCTGTTAAACCAATAGGAGTAGGGCCTTTGTTCGAGTTCTTTACGCTCAAATTCTCCAACCAGATAAGTTTCCTGGTCATCGTATGGTTCCTCCTGAATCTCTTCCGGGGTTTCTTTTTCGGTAACTTTTTCTGCTGAAGAATTACAGTTTAAAAACAGACTTAAAATGATTAATAGTAATTTACTGGTCATTGTCTTAAATTAAAGGATCCTGAGTCATCATGTCGGGTTGGTCTATACCCATTAGTTTTAATATGGTAGGGGCGATATTTCCAAGATTTCCGCTTTTGATTTCTTTTACATCGCTGTCCATTAATATAAGGGGTACCGGGTTAGTGGTGTGCGCTGTATTCGGACTTCCGTCTGGATTTATCATTGTTTCACTGTTTCCGTGATCGGCAATTATTATTACGGAATAATCATTTTCCCGTGCAGCTTCAGCTACATCTTTTGCGCAGGAATCAACGGTCTCGCAAGCCTTCACTGCAGCTTCGAATACTCCGGTGTGCCCAACCATATCCGGATTTGCAAAATTCAGACAAATAAAATCTGCTGAATGATCATTGAGCTCCGGAATGATTTTATCTCTCAGTTCATACGCACTCATCTCCGGTTGCAGATCATAAGTGGCTACTTTTGGAGAATTTGCCATAATTCTTTTTTCTCCTTTGAAGGGTTTTTCCCTTCCTCCGGAAAAGAAGAAGGTAACGTGAGGATATTTTTCAGTTTCAGCTATTCTTATCTGTTTTTTCCCTGTGTATTCTAAAACCTCGCCCAAAGTAGACTTGATATTATCTTTTTTGAAAACCACATTTATTCCATTGAAACTATCGTCATATTTTGTTAAGGTTACATAATACAGAGGAAGTTTCTTCATGTCATATTCAGGAAAATCATCCTGAGTAAGCGCCTGGGTAAGCTGTCTTCCGCGGTCGGTTCTGAAATTAAAGAAAATAACCACATCTTTCTCCCTTAGTTTGGCAACAGGTTCCCCCGCTTCATTGGTAAGAACTATTGGCTCTATGAACTCATCGCTAATATTATTTTTATAGCTGTTTTCCATAGCTTCAACAGCATTGGTAGTTTTTTGCCCTACACCTTTGGTTATAAGGTCATAGGCTTTTTTCACGCGTTCCCAACGCCTGTCACGGTCCATGGCGAAATATCTTCCTATTACCGTAGCTAGTTTACTATTGGTCTTTTTAAGATGCTCTTCAATTTCTGTGATGAATCCTTTCCCGGAATGCGGATCAACATCACGGCCATCGGTAAAGGCATGTACATATTTTTCCTTCACACCAAAGTCTTCCGCTGCTGAAAGCAAACCTTTTAAGTGATTGATATGGGAGTGAACCCCACCATCACTCAATAGGCCCATAAAATGAATGGGTTTATTGTTTTTTATCGCGTAGGAAAAAGCCTCTTCAAGAACAGGTTCGTCTTTTAGGGTGTTTTTTTCAACGGCCATATTGATTTTAACCAAATCCTGGTAAACTATTCTCCCGGCTCCAAGGTTCATGTGACCTACCTCACTATTTCCCATTTGACCTTCGGGAAGTCCAACGTTCATTCCGTCGGTTCGTAGCTCAGCGTGTGGATATTCTTTTATTACAGAATCCATAAACGGAGTGTTAGCCTGCGCTATGGCAGAAACTTTAGGGTCCTGGGTGATTCCCCATCCGTCAAGGATCATTAGTAGTACTTTCTTATTCATAACTCAATTGAAATTTGGCCATAAAGATAAAAACAAATTTCAGCCTTAACTAAGCAAGTCCTACTAATGTTGTATTAAATCTATTGGTGTTCTTCTATGGCTTCCCTTATCTTTCCTATTCGATTTTCGGGATCGGGATGAGTACTCTGAAATTCTGGAGTACGGTTTGGACCAGCAGCTTCTTTTAGTATTTGCATTACACCAATCATTTCTTCGGGATTATACCCTGCATCTATCATTATTTTTACTCCCAGGTTGTCACTTTCCAGCTCATCACCCCGGCCATATTTCATATTAACGAGATTCCCGATTACCGCTGCAGCCTGGCTGGCTTCATGGCTACCTGAACCGACAGCCACTCCGGTAATGACTGAATTGGTAAATCCTTGCTGGGCTATTCGTTCTGCTGAGTGTCTACCAATCACGTGGCCTATTTCGTGACCAAGAATCCCCGCCAACTGATCTTCGTTTTCCAGTTTTGAATATAGGGCGTAGGTTATAAAAACCGGTCCTCCGGGAAGGGCAAAGGCATTTATGGTGTTAGGGTCGGCTAGCAGATAGAATTCATATTCATAAGGTGAGGCGTTTGCGATACTATTCTTTATTAGGTCCTGACCTATTTCCCGTATTTTTCTTTGCTCAGCTTCATCGGTATACAATCCTCCGTATTGCTCGATCATTGCCGGAGTACTTTCTTCCCCGAGCGCCATCTCCTCTTCTGCACTGAGATCTACATATTGGGTTTCACCAGTGTACGGATTTTCTTCTGCAGAAGAACAAAATTTCACAACTCCAAAGATCACTATTCCAATACCTATAATGATTCTTAAAAAACTACCTCCTCTTCTCATGGTTTTAATATAAATGAATATAAAATTTTAACAGAATGCCTTATCGGTTATTATACTACATCTCTTTAATTTGCGTTGTAGGTGTTAAACAACCCGATTTTAATTAATTGAAAATTAGCCTGATATTGCCGAATTATGTTAAAATTTGTTTTTCAGGCCTCCTTTTAACTAATTAACGTGAAAAATGCCCTGGCTGGCATATCATTTGGAATAAATTAACAGAACAACAAAAATTTTAAATTTAGCCTATGATTTATAAGAGTTTAACCATCGCCGCCATTCTTATTTTCTCTTTTGCTTTTACTACTTCTTCTAAACTACCCGAAACTATAACTTCAAATATTGAAGCCCCTGAAGCTTCCATCAGAGAATCTGTAGCGCCCGAAATTTTTTCTGAAAATGTTGCTACGGTTTATAATGAATTTTCAGAGAATAACTTAAGTATGCCGGCTCTCAATGTGTTCGAGAGGGCTATGGCAGGTTATTCCAAGCTGGATGAAAAGGGAAAAGTCGGGAACCAATTGCTTACCGTTATTGACTTTGGTCTTTCTTCCACGACCAAAAGAATGTGGATTTTAGATATGACCACTAAAAATGTTGTTTTTCATACTTATGTTTCCCACGGAAAAAATACCGGTGGCGAGTTTGCAACAAACTTTTCAAATACCGTTAATTCTCTACAAAGTTCGCTTGGTTTTTATGTTACAGGCACCACCTATTATGGTAAAAATGGTCTTTCTCTTTATTTAGACGGACAGGAAAAAGGTTTTAACCACAACGCCAGAAAGCGTTATGTAGTAGTACACGGTGCCGATTACGCCGAGCCTAATTTTATAGATAAAATAGGTCGTTTAGGGAGAAGCTATGGTTGCCCGGCCGTGCCAAACACCATTGCTAAAGACCTAATAGAAACCATTAAAGGTAAGTCGGTAATTTACATTCATAAAGAAGATAAAAACTATCTGAAAAATTCTCCACTGCTTAATTCATAAGTAGTTCCACGATTTGATTATCCTGCTTGTAAATATCTTCGGCAAATAATGTTTCATCCGTTTCACGCCAGGCGGTCCAGTAAAAATGATGAACTTTTACATCTTTAGTGATTTTTATTGTTGTGGTTCTGCCGGAATTCAGGATTTCTTCAATTTTTTCTGAAGTATATTTCTCCTGGTCGTTTAGTAAATATTCAGCCAGGTTTAACACTCCTTCCACCCTTACACAGCCCGAACTCTGAGCTCTGGAATTCTTTTCAAAGAGCTTTTTAGAGGGTGTATCGTGCAGGTATATGGAATATTTGTTTGGATAGATGATCTTTACTTTACCCAACGGATTTGCAGATCCGGCATCCTGCCTGTAAGTATAACCCGCGACTTCGTTACTATTCCAGTTTATTTCTGAGGGATTTAATTTGCGGCCACTACGGTCAAAAACAGACATGTTTCGGTTTGTGAGATAGGACGTATTTTTTTTCGCCGCCGGAATCACGTCATTCTTTTTTATAGTAGGAGGGATGGTCCAGGTTGGATTGTAAACAATATGCTCTATTTCCTCGGAAAACACGGGAGTTTTTCGGGCTTCAGTGCCTACCATAACACGATTGCTGCTAATGGTATCTTTTCCTTTAACCAAATGTAATCTGTAGTTAGGTATATTTACAATAATGTAGTGATCCCCCAGATCCTGAGGATACCATCTCCAGCGTTCCAGGTTAACCAGAATCTGCTCGTAGCGTTGTTTGTAGGTCGTATTAAGGGCAGAAATAGTTCCTGGGCCAATAACAGCATCAGTTTCAATACCATGATGTTTTTGAAAATTCTTTACAGCATCCTGCAAAGTCTCATTGTATTCATGAGTTGAACTTGGCGGAATACTATCTATGAAATTTAATTCCTGAAGCCTGAGAGCGACCATGGCCATTCTGGGAGTAGTATCCCCGGGTTTAATGCTTTCACCTTTTTCTACCTGGGTAGGATCTTTTTCATTTTCCATTAATTCCCGATAATCCTGAAGGGATTTCTGGAGTCCTTTGTATACGATGTGTTTTGGGGCAAGTTCCTCAAGGCTTGCGGAAATACTGTTTTCTGAAATTGCTGTTTCAAAAACCGAAAGTAAATCCGTGTTATTATTCCCAATATCCCAGATACTGTATAGCTCTTTCGGATTCAATTTTCCGGAATTCAGATGCCTTGCATAGGTGAAAAACGCATCGGTAAGCACTAACTCCAAAAGGTCTTTTTCATACTCATCAAGGCTAGCTAGATTAGATAATGCCGTTTGAAGGTATTCGCCGTGGTAATCCTTTTTCTGCAATCCGTGATTCGGTGCATTTTCTATACTACGGTAAAGATCTTCCCTTAATTCGCGATTACTCCATACAGGTTGATATTCCCTTTTGGAATAAAAACTATCGACCAGTCTTATATTATTTAGCTGAAGGTCTGGGTTGATGGTTTCATTTTGCCATTCCTCAATTTTCTCTTCCACATTCATGGCCGTGGTTAGGTCATCGATCTCTTCGGAATCAGGAGATTTGGAAGTTTCAATACCGGGCTCCTCGTTATCATTCTTACAGGAAAATGCAAGAATGGCAACTATAAATATATAGAAAGGAAATCTTATTAATTTCATTTAGATTATTTTGGAGCAGTAAAAGAATATTCAGAAGAGATACAATTAAAAATTACGCCTTCACATCCTGGTAAGATTCATTTCGTTGAAATTGTACTTCGGCATAAGGGCATAAGGGATCAATTTTTAGATTCTCTTCCCGGGCAAATTCTACAGCTCTTTTGAGTAATTTACCCGCGAAGCCCTTACCCTCCAGTTCCTCATCCACTTCAGTATGGTCTATAGTGAGGATGTCATTATTCTTCCTGACATAGGTAAGTTCAGCAAAAATACCTTTTTCGTTTTCAAGATAGAACATGCCCCGGTTATCGGTTTCTTTATGTTTTATATCCATCTTCCTACTTTAAAATATCATCAACTATGCCGTATTCAATAGATTCATCGGCATTCATCCAGTAATCACGGTTAAAATCCTTCATTACTTTTTCAATAGTTTGTCCGCAGTTCTCTGCAAGGATTCGAGCACTCAACTCTTTAATTTTAAGGATTTCGGCAGCCTGAATTTCGATATTGGAAGCCTGGCCTCTCGCACCACCCATAGGTTGATGTATCATTACTTTCCCATTTGGCTGAATAAATCTTCTTCCCTTGGTTCCACCAGATAAAAGAATGGAGCCCATTGAAGCCGCAAGCCCAGAACATATGGTAGAAACCGGGCTATCAAGGCTTTTCATAGTGTCGTATATCGCAAAACCATCGGTGACAAATCCACCCGGACTATTGATGAAAAACTGTATTTCCTTGTCGCTTTCCATATCTAAATAAAG
Organism: Salegentibacter sp.; assembly: GCA_035468275.1. GTDB lineage: Bacteria > Bacteroidota > Bacteroidia > Flavobacteriales > Flavobacteriaceae > Salegentibacter. The sequence continues at coordinate 2,972 of DATISX010000059.1, read as the reverse complement.
AAGCCGATCTATTACATGCTTTGCGGTTTTGTCGTTCACATCACCCCAAAGAAATATCTTGCGTTGATCTAAAAATTTTGCGTCTATTAAGTCCTGAATTTTTCCTGGCTTATCTTTCATAATGCTTTATAGTAGTTTTATTTAACAAGTTAAAAATAGGGTTATTTTGGTAGAAAAACTTCTTTTGCCGGGGGCATTTAACAAGACTTTATAGAAGTTTTGAGCTCTTTAAGAATCAAGGGAAAATAGGGTGGGAAGGAAGCTGATTCTTTCGAAGCTTTGGAAGAAATTTTTTGCTTCAGCCCGATAAACAAAAAAACCTCCACAAAAAATGCAGAGGTTTTTGAGAGCGGGAGAGCCACCTGCGTTTTACTTCGGAGGCCAGGCCGGGTTTCGCGATGTAGCGCCCTTCCGGGCTTCAATTGGGACAAGCTACTTCGATTCGCTTTTCAAGACAGGCTCCCTTCGGCCTTGCTCAGGAGAACTCTCGCCCGGTATACAATTTTTTAAAAACAAAAAACCTTCACAAAAAATGTAAAGGTTTCTTAGAGCGGGAGACCGGGATCCCTTCGATTCGCTTTTCAAGCTCACTCAGGACAAGCTTCTCACCCGGTCTCGCATCAAAACACAAAAAAAACCTCCACAAAAAATGTAGAGGTTTGTGAGAGCGGGAGACCGGGTTCGAACCGGCGACATTCAGCTTGGAAGGCTGACGCTCTACCAACTGAGCTACTCCCGCAATACGACTGCAAATATAATTCTAATGGAATTCAAATTCCAAATAATTCCGTAGATTTAAACCACAAATTTCTTCGGGAAAATAAAAAACCGGAGCTATTTAAAGGCTCCGGTTTAAGTAAAATTATGTGTCTCTGAAGATTAGGTGTTCATCGAAATGAGGAATTCTTCATTATTTCTTGTTTGCTTGAAACGCTCTTCAATAAATTCCATAGCTTCAATAGGGTTCATATCAGCAAGATATTTACGTAACACCCACATGCGCTGAATAGTATTATCGTCCAGTAACAGGTCGTCGCGACGTGTACTTGATGAAGTAAGATCTATTGCAGGGAAAATTCTTCTATTCGCGATCTTTCTGTCTAACTGAAGTTCCATGTTTCCTGTTCCTTTGAATTCCTCAAAGATAACTTCGTCCATTTTGGAACCTGTATCGGTAAGAGCAGTTGCGATGATAGAAAGCGATCCGCCGTTTTCAATATTTCGGGCAGCACCAAAGAAACGCTTTGGTTTGTGCAGGGCGTTGGCATCTACACCACCACTTAATACTTTTCCGCTGGCAGGTTGTACCGTGTTGTAAGCACGGGCAAGACGGGTGATGGAATCCAGAAGGATCACCACATCATGGCCACATTCTACAAGGCGCTTGGCTTTTTCTAAAACAATATTTGCCACTCGTACATGCTCATGAGCTTCTTTGTCAAATGTTGAAGCAACTACCTCTCCGCGAACGTTTCGTTGCATATCGGTAACTTCTTCAGGGCGTTCATCTATTAAAAGAACGATCTGGTATACTTCAGGATGGTTCGCTGCAATTGCATTAGCGATATCCTTAAGCAACATGGTTTTACCTGTCTTTGGTTGAGAAACGATCATTCCACGCTGTCCCTTTCCTATTGGTGAGAAAAGGTCCATAATCCTGGTGGAAATAGAACTCTGCTTTTCAGCGATATTGAATTTTTCCGTAGGGAAAAGTGGAGTTAGGTGTTCAAAAGAAACCCTGTCTCTCACAACCTGCGGATCCAAACCGTTTATCTTATTGATCTTGATTAGAGGGAAGTATTTCTCTCCTTCTTTAGGCGGACGAATCTGACCTAAAACCGTATCTCCGGTCTTAAGACCAAATAATCTTATTTGAGATTGAGATACATAAATATCATCTGGAGAAGTAAGGTAATTATAATCTGAAGATCTCAGGAAACCGTAATTGTCCTGCATGATATCCAGAACTCCTTCGCTTTCAATTATCGCGTCAAATTCATAATCGGGTTCGCGATAGCGGTTGCGACTGTCACGGTTGCCAGCATCCCGGTTATTATTATCTCTGTTTCCATTATCCCGGTTGCCATTGTCCCGGTTATTATTGTCACGGCTTCCGGTGTTTTTACTGCGGCTGTCTTGTTTCTCACGCTGATTCCCGCGATTATCATCCCTGGAATCTTTGGAGTCTTTAGAAGGTCGGTTGTCAGGTCTTTTATTCTGACGTGCTTGAGGTTTTTCTCTTTCTGGTCTTTCTGACTGAGCTTCCTGACGAGGATTGTCCTTTTTAGGAGCAACTTCCTGTCTTTTGTGACTCGGTGGTTTTTTATCGCTACCTACTTTCCCGGGTCTGTTTTTCTGAGGTTTTTCTGAAGGCTCAGAAGTTTTAGTAGTTTCTTCGGCAAGAACTTCTTTAGCAACAGAAGGATTGGCAGCCTGATGATCTAATATTTGATAAACTAGATCTAGTTTCTTTAAGGTTCTAAACTTAGGAACATTTAGTGATTTTGCTAATTCCTGAAGTTCAGGTAGCTTTTTAGCTTTTAATTCTGAAATTTCAAACATGAATAATTAAGAATAAAATTGTGTGTTTGGGTTGATTAAAACTTCTCGTGGAAGAATCGAAAAAATTTGGAGACTTAAGTAACCTGTTTAGAACTGGTTACGTAATGTTACTGCAATTATACGACTTTATTTTAATATTAAACTGCAATTTTAAAAAGAATCTGTTATTTTTGTGGCCGAATTTTAAACCGAATATGCTACAAAGAATTCAAAGTATTTATCTGTTGCTGGCAGCTATAATTAGCGGGGCCCTAATTTTTTTGTTTTCACTTTGGGACAATTCTAACGGGGATCCTATATTTGCTCAGGATATTTTAATGGTCTTTGTAATGTTCCTGGCATCTGCCGCAATTTCGTTGGTTACTATTTTTATGTTCCAAAACAGAAAGCTTCAGTTTGTGCTGGGGCGT
>DATISX010000058.1:0-4721 GCA_035468275.1 Salegentibacter sp. | reverse complement strand
AAGAAAATCCTTGAAATGTTTTGAATGATCTGGTTTATAATTTGGTGGGATAAGGATATTAAGATGCTCCCCTACCAATTCACCACGTTCGTAGCCAAACATTTCGTGAGCCGCCAGGTTCACCGTCACAATGATCTGCTTACTATCTACTACGATCACCCCTTCTGAGGCAGCTTCGAAGAGGGTATTAAAGACACTATGATTTTCTTTAAAAAATTCTCTGGCCACGATTTGAGTTTAAAATTTACGGAAACTAAATTACAAAGCATTTAGCGAAATAGCGGTGAAGTGATCAAATATTTTGAATATTATAATGCTAACCAGGATAGCCTATCCGTAACGGGGCTATGATTAAAATTGGTCGCAAAGAAACAGAACTGCTTTTACAGAATTCGGTTTTACATTTTGTTGGCCTACCAGGGCTCCCTTCGACTACGCCCTCTTTCATCGGACTGCGCTCAGGATAAACTTCTCGCCCACAAATTCCTTGCAAAAACAAAAAACCGAACTCTTTTCAGAATTCGGTTTTACATTTCGTTGGCCTACTAGGGCTCGAACCTAGACTCTTCTGGACCAAAACCAGACGTGTTGCCAGTTACACCATAGGCCAATGCTTAAATGCGGATGCAAATTTAGAACAAACTTTTATTTACACAAACTTTTTCCGATAAATTCGAAGAGTATTTTTCATGCTGATTTTGACAGCCGTGGAAACCTGATTTTAGTGCTCACATTTACAGGCTTATTAAAAAACAAAAGCATTTAAAGGCTCCTATTGAAGGGTTCACAATTTTATTACTAAATTCGCCACTCAGGATTCAATTAAAGATTAAAATGAAGGACTTCAGCTTTAAAAAGTGGAATAAAATACTGGGATGGCTGGTATTTTTAATTGCACTAACCACCTATTCTTTAACATTAGAACCAACCGCCAGCTTTTGGGATGCCGGAGAATATATTGCTACCTCAGCAAATCTTGAAGTAGGGCATCCTCCCGGAGCTCCTTTTTACCAAATGGCCGGTGCATTCTTTTCAATGTTTGCTCCCGATGAAACCAAGGTAGCCCTAATGGTAAATTTCATGTCTGGAACAGCAAGTGCTTTCGCGGTACTCTTTATGTTCTGGTCCATAAGTTTATTGGTTCTGAAAATAGCAGGGCCAGCTAAAGAATTAAGTACATCGAAAAAGATCGCCGTGCTTGGAAGTGCTGCTGTGGGATCCCTCGCCTTCACCTTTACAGATAGTTTCTGGTTTAGCGCCGTAGAGGCAGAAGTTTATGCCATGGCCGCTTGCATTATGGCCCTGATGTTTTACCTGGGCTTACTCTGGGAACGCGATATGTTCAAACCTCGCGGTAACCGTTGGCTTATATTAATCTCCCTGGTGATTGGCCTTTCCTTTGGAGTGCATTTTATGGGCTTATTGACTATTCCTGCAATCGGATTTTTATATTTCTTCAAGCATTATAAGAAGGTCACAGTTAAGAATTTCATCATTGCCAATATTGTCGTGGTGGCTGTATTAATGTTTATTTTTAAGCTGCTGCTCCCCTACACTCTTACATTCTTTGCCGCTTCAGAATTGTTTTTCACTAATTCTCTCGGTTTACCTTTCAATACAGGAACCATTGTGGCGTTCCTGGTCATAGTGATCGCTTTTTACTACGGAATAAATTACACCCGCAAAAAGAGATATTTTCAACTAAATACACTCTTTTTGTGCATTTTGTTCATTTTAATAGGCTTTTCCAGCTGGGTGATGCTACCAATAAGATCTAACGCACCAACGGTAATCAATGAGAACAGCCCGGATAGTGCCCGGGAATTGTTGGCTTATTATAACCGGGAACAATATGGGGAGACCCACCTTTTCTACGGACCACAGTTTTCAGAAATGTATAGTGGTCTGGACCCTGACAACCCATATACAGACGGAAAACCTCAATATGAAAAAGATAAAGAAAAAGGGGAATATGTTATTGTAAACGATTATAAAAATGCCCGTCAAAACCTGGATGACCGCCATAAGGCAGTTCTCCCCAGAATGTGGAGCGGGGAACATGCTGCAAATTACATGGAATTTACCGGGCCATTGGATTTCACGGTAAAGAGCGAGTACCAGGGTGAAGAACAGCTCATGCAGGCAATCCAGGAATTTAAAAATGAGTACGCTCAGGGCAGACTTGACAATACTGATTATCATCGGTTTTTACAACAGTTCGGAGATTACATCAATGTAGAGAAACCCTCTTTTGCGGCAAACATGGCTTACCTACTGGAATACCAGATAGGCTATATGTACTGGCGTTATTTTATGTGGAATTTTGTAGGCCGCCAGGACGATATTCAGGGTAAATATGACGATTTGCATGGCAACTGGCTAAGCGGAATAAGTTTTATAGACGAAATGCGTCTGGGTCCACAGGATAATCTACCTTCAGACGTAAAGAACAATAAAGCGCGAAATACTTATTTCTTTTTACCTTTAATTTTGGGGCTCATAGGATTAGTGTTTCATTTTAAGCGAGACAAAAATAATTTCTGGGTACTGCTGGTATTTTTCCTTTTTACGGGAATAGCCTTAAAAATCTACCTCAACGAACGCCCCTTCGAACCCAGGGAACGTGATTATGCTCTGGTGGGATCCTTTTATGTCTTCGCCATATGGATAGGTATTGGGGTTTATGCCCTCTTTGATTGGGCCAAAAAGTTCCTGACTCCAAGAATAGTAGCTCCGGTTGTTACGGCTGTTTCTTTACTTGCAGTTCCGGTAATTTTAGCTTCAGAAAACTGGGATGATCACGACCGAAGTGGCAGAGATACCACCCTTAGCATGGCCAAAATGTACCTGGATTCGGTGGATGAAAACGGCATAATATTTACCATTGGTGATAATGACACTTTTGCCTTATGGTATGTTCAGCAAATTGAACGCTATAGAACCGATGTTCGTGTAGTCAACACAAGTTTGTTCGCTACTGACTGGTATATAGACCAGATGAAACGAAAGGCTTTTGACAGCGACCCGATCCCTTCACAGTTTGAATCGAAAGATTATACCGGAAGGAATGACGCGGTATTCTTTAGAGAGATCACACAGGATACTTTAGCACTTAAAACCATATTAGATTACATACAAAACGACTCCCCTCAAACTAAAGCTGAATTACAAAGCGGTCAGTTTGTGAATACTTTCCCTTCGAAATATGCACGTATCCCCGTGGATAAGCAAACTGTTCTTGAAAACGGAATAGTAAGGGAAGAGTTTGCCGACCAGATTGTAGATCATATCAATCTGGAAATTGACGGGCAGGTCCTCTACAAAAACCGATTGATGATGCTGGATATTATTGCAAATAATAACTGGGAACGCCCCATCTATTTTACCGGAGGTAGCTTTGGAGATGACGATTATCTATGGATGAAGGACCATCTACAGCTGGAAGGGGTCGCATACAAATTGGTACCAATAAAAACTCCAATAGACCCTAGAAATCCTTACGATATGGGGAAGGTAAACACCGAAAAAATGTATGAAATCGTAAAAAGTTTCGATTGGGGAAATATGGGCAGTGAAGACATTTACCATGATCCGGAAACCCGTAAGAATTCAATCACTTACCGAAGCAATCTGGCCAGGTTGGTAGAAAACCTCCTTAATGAAGGAGACACCACCCGTGCAAAAGAAATCCTCGATCTGGCTATGGAACACACTCCTGTGGAATACTACGGCTATTACAGTCTGGTAGAACCATACATAGACGGTTATTACAAAGTAGGTGAGCCGGAACGTGCCCGTGAAATATGGGAGCAGGTAGCCACCAAATACCAGGAAAACCTAAACTGGTACAGCATCTGGGGAGTAGACCGACAATACCGGTATGCAGATGAAATTATTTCGGATATGGAACGCTACCGAAGCCTTGTTGATATTTTGGTAAGGAATCAAGATGAAGAGATCATAAAGGAAAAGGCTGATGAATTTAATGATCACCTGAGAATGTTTAGGCATTTTTATGGTGACGAGGAAGAAATGGAAGCTGAGGACGTTCCGCAGGAAGAAAATATTGAACAGGAGGCCATGCAGCAGTTAGACGGGGGAACCCAAAGTCTTCAGCTCGATTCAACTGAATAAAACAAAGAGCCTGGCTGAAATTGCAATCTTAGAATAGTTAAGATTCCATAATTTTCAGCAGGCTTTTACTGTATAATATGAATAGGTTACTGGTTAAATATCCTTCAGTGCTAAGATGGTTTTATCCTGATAGAATTACACGTATTGAAAATCCAAAAAGTATTTACCTCACTTTTGATGACGGTCCTGTTCCTGAAATAACTCCATGGGTTCTTGACCAATTAAGAGAATTTAAAGCTAAAGCTACCTTTTTTTGTATCGGTGAAAATATCAAGAAGCATCCTGAAGTCTTTCAGCAGATAATTTCAGAAGGACACCGAATTGGAAATCACAGTTTTCATCATTTAAATGGGTGGAAAACTTCAACCTCACAATATATGCAGGATGTGCTTTCAACGGAGGAATTATTAGGTAAACAATACCCCGAAAAAGCTTCCCCAAAATTATTCAGGCCACCCTTTGGAAAGATTAAGAATTCCCAGGCCAGAGAACTCTCTAAATTGGATTTTAAAATCGTAATGTGGGATGTAATAAGCTGGGATTTTGACACAAATCTCGAAAAGGAAACCTGCTATAAAAATGTAGTT
>DATISX010000057.1:0-15374 GCA_035468275.1 Salegentibacter sp. | reverse complement strand
CCAGAGCTGAATTTTCATCGGTGTTATTTTCCTGTGGTTTAATTTCTTCTGAAATCTTTTCTTTTTGGAAGTCCTCACCAGAATCGGCAAGGCGATTATTGACCGGAATCAGGCCTTTATTAGAAGCTTTATTTTGTTGATTTTCTGAAATTATTTCCTCGAGAAGTTCGCCGGTTTTTGTCAAGGTATTATTTTCGATAGAAGTATTGAACTCAGGGCGTTTAATCTCTTCGAATTCGAAGACCACCCCGGATTTGTTTCCGAAGAAATTATTTTGATCGAGGAAATAGCCCCCGGAAAGAATTATGGCCAGAACGGCTGCCACTCCGGCTATTTTATACCAAATAGGGAGAATTATAGGTTTTTTTTGCTCCTCATTCTCCAGACGATTCGCGATATTTTTCCAAACCTTCGGCTCTGGAGTAACTTCAAAATCCTTGAATTTCTCCTGATAAAGTCGGTCTATGTTCTTTTTCTCTTTCATAAGGATCGCACCGAGCTGTTATTTTGGTGGTTTTCAATTCGTTCTTTCAAAATACTTCTTGCCCTCGCAAGGTTAGATTTAGAAGTTCCCTGGGAAATGTTCAGTAATTCTGCTATTTCCTTATGGGAATTTCCGTCTAAAACATACAGGTTAAAGACTTCCCGGTATCGCGGAGGTAATTCCTGTATGAGTTTCAACAGAAAATCTACCGAAAGGTCTTCTTCATCGATTTCAACCTCCTGCTCCTCCGGGAAATCTTCATTAATGATATTCAGGAATTTCTCTTTTCGATGTTTCTGAAGGGCGGTATTGATAATAATACGCTTCATCCATCCCTCAAAAGACCCCTTATCCTGATACTGTGATATTTTTTTAAAAATGGTTACAAAGCCATCCTGCAGGTTATCTTCTGCCTGCTGATAATTATTGGAGTATTTAAGACACAACCCGAAGAGCTTTCCCGAATAAATCCGGTAAAGCTCTTCCTGTGCCTTAATATCCTGTTTTTTACATTTTAATATGAGTTTTTCTAAACTCACTTGGTTGCTGAGATGTTACTCGTTTTTGAATTCATTTTTCAATTATTCCTCGTCTTCATCCAGGTCATCCGGATCTACCACAGGGACTTCAACAGTATAATACTGGGTCTCTCCTGAAGAATCCTGTCCCGTCCAGAATTTAAAAGTATAAACAGTACCTACTTCTCCGGTAATTGTTACGTCTCTTAATGTTGCTTCCCTGGAAAGATCATCTTCCTCTTTGTTGCACTCGGTTTGGTTAGCATCATAGGAAGTTACCACTCCAATGAATATTTCGTTGCTGTTTTCTCCCTGACCTTGTCGGGCATCAAAACCATTATAAGCATGGCAAGCTGAAGGTAATAAATATGTAACAACAATATCATAGGATTCGCCGGTCTCAAAATATTCCGGCAGTTCAGCTTCGGTTATTTCGGCAAATTCCAATAAGCGGTTAGGACCATCGTCATCCAGGCTGCAACCAACCAGACTGACAGAAATCATTAGTAAAAAAGCTAGTCTTTTCATTTCAATTTTTCTTTTTGAATTAGGTGTTCATTTTAAGATTCTATCCTATAGATGCTTCCTCCTCCAAATGGTTGCGTATTGAAATAAAAAAATCCCTTAAAAAAGGGATTTGATAATTTATTCGTTGGCAATTTTTATTGCCTCTTTTATTTTGACTTCCAGTTCCTCCATTAGATCAGGATTGTCTTTCAGCAGGATCTTAACAGCATCACGTCCCTGTCCTAACTTGGTATCTTCGTAACTAAACCAGGAACCGCTTTTTTTGATGATCTCGTAATCCACTCCTACATCTATGATCTCACCTATCTTCGAAATTCCTTCACCGTACATAATATCGAATTCAGCGGTTTTGAATGGTGGTGCAACCTTGTTTTTTACAACTTTTACACGGGTTTTATTCCCTAGCACATTACTGTTGCTGTCTTTAATTTGAGTAGATCGTCTAATATCCAATCTAACCGAAGCATAGAATTTAAGGGCGTTACCACCGGTTGTTGTTTCTGGATTTCCAAACATAACCCCGATCTTTTCCCTTAACTGGTTGATGAAGATCACGGTACAATTGGTTTTGCTGATGGAAGCAGTAAGTTTCCTTAAAGCCTGAGACATCAATCTGGCGTGAAGCCCCATTTTTGAATCTCCCATTTCCCCTTCAATCTCGCTTTTTGGAGTAAGCGCGGCAACAGAATCTATTACAATAATATCTATTGCTCCTGAACGAATAAGATTATCGGTGATCTCAAGAGCTTGTTCCCCGTTGTCGGGTTGAGAAATGATTAGGTTATCGATATCTACATGCAGATTTTGAGCATAGAAACGATCAAAAGCGTGTTCAGCATCAATAAAAGCAGCAATTCCTCCGGCCTTTTGAGCTTCAGCTATTGCGTGTAGAGTCAAGGTGGTTTTACCCGAAGATTCAGGTCCGTAAATTTCAATTACTCTCCCGCGTGGATAACCTCCAACGCCCATTGCCAAATCCAGCCCAAGGGATCCTGTAGAAATCGCCTCTACATCGCTTACGGCCTGATCGCTCATTTTCATCACCGTACCTTTTCCGTAGGTTTTGTCCATTTTATCAAGGGTAAGTTGTAAAGCTTTTAACTTAGCATCTCTTTCTTTATCGTTGCTCATATCTTTATTCTTTTAAATGAAAGTTGCTAAATTACTATAAGTTTTGATGCATCACAATTTTAAATTTGGAGCATTTTTAAATTGAGGACACTATGAAATAGCCTTTTAAATTATCGATTCTCATAAAGCAAGGCTGAAAACCGAAGAAGAAATCAGGGGAAAATCTTCGGATTTTATTAAGATTTCAGCATTTTTTCTGCTGCGATTAAAGTTTATCTTTGCAAAAATTTTCTTTAACCTTATAAATTAGTATAGCATGCAACTGTACAATAAATTAAGCGCTAGAGAAAGAGAAGCTTTATTAGAAGAGGCCGGGGAAGACCGGTTGACCCTCTCTTTCTATGCGTACGCAAAAATTGGAAATCCTCATCTTTTCAGAAATCATCTTTTTATTGCCTGGGACCAAATGGATGTGCTTGGGCGTATCTATGTTGCGCACGAAGGGATAAATGCTCAGTTGTCAGTTCCTGCTAAACGCTTTGAAGAATTTAAAGCCTTTATTGACGGAATATATTTCCTCGAAGGAGTAAGATTGAATATCGCCATTGAACACGATCTTAAATCTTTCCTTAAACTGAAGGTGAAAGTGCGTAAAAAGATAGTGGCTGATGGTTTGAATGATGAAACTTTTGATGTTAGAAACAAAGGAGTTCACGTTGATGCAGCCCGGTTTAATGAACTTATCAGCGACCCGAATACCGTGCTTGTAGATATGCGAAATCATTACGAAAGTGAGATTGGGCATTTTGAGGGAGCGGTAACCCCAGATGTTGATACCTTCAGGGACTCTTTGCCAATTATCGAAGAAGATCTTAAGGACCACAAAGAAGATAAAAACCTGGTGATGTATTGTACCGGCGGAATCCGTTGCGAAAAAGCCAGTGCATATTACAAACATAAAGGCTTTAAAAACGTATTTCAGCTTGAAGGCGGTATCATAGAATATGCAAGACAGGTAAATAATCAGAATCTGGAAAATAAATTCTTAGGAAAGAACTTCGTTTTTGATCATCGTCGTTCAGAATGTATCTCAGGAGATGTAATTGCCAATTGCCACCAATGCGGAAAGCCTTGTGATTCCCATGTGAATTGCGCCAATGAAGCCTGTCACCTTCTTTTTATCCAGTGCGCCGAGTGTGCCGAAAAAATGAATAATTGCTGTTCTGAAGAGTGTATGGAAATCAACGCCTTGTCCTACGAAGAACAGAAGAAATTACGTAAAGGAAAAGGTAACAGCAACAAGATCTTTAAAAAAGGGCGGTCTGAAGTTTTAAAATATAAAAGCTAAGCCGGCGTTCTTTAAATAGAGCCAATTAATATTGGTATATTTACCTTTTAGAACCAATTATAAACCTACAAGCCTGCAGCACTAAACTAGCAAGGCTTCCTATATATAGAATAATTTATGGCTTGCAGCAGTTGCTCAACCAAAGACGGTCAACCAAAAGGATGTAAGAATAACGGCACCTGTGGTACCGATTCCTGCAATAAACTTAGCGTTTTTGACTGGCTTTCCAATATGTCTCTCCCACAGGGAGTAGAAGCTTTCAATTTTGTAGAAGTGAGATTTAAAAACGGTAGAAAACACTTCTTCCGAAATACCGAAAACCTTAGCCTTAGCATGGGGGACGTGGTCGCCACCGAGGCTTCGCCCGGTCACGATGTTGGGATGGTAAGCCTTGCCGGGGAACTGGTAAGGGTACAAATGAAAAAGAAAAAAGTAGCTCCCGATAGTGAGGAGGTACTAAAAATATACCGAAAAGCTACCCAAAAAGATATTGATGTTTGGGAGGAATACCGCGAAAGAGAAGAAGCCATAAAAAAACGTGCAAGGGAGATCGCCATCAGGCTTAAACTCAGCATGAAAATAAGCGATATTGAATTTCAGGGAGATGGCTCTAAAGCTACTTTCTATTATACAGCCGATGATCGTGTGGATTTCCGCCAGCTTATTAAGGAGTTTGCCCGCGAATTTAATACCCGTATTGAAATGCGCCAGATAGGCCTTCGCCAGGAAGCCGCAAGATTAGGTGGTATTGGTTCCTGCGGAAGGGAATTATGTTGTTCTACCTGGTTAACAGATTTCAGGTCGGTGAGCACTTCGGCCGCAAGATATCAGCAATTATCGCTTAACCCGCAGAAATTAGCCGGGCAATGCGGAAAATTAAAATGCTGCCTTAACTACGAACTGGATACTTACCTGGAGGCGTTAAAAGCTTTTCCAAGAACAGATACTAAGCTTTACACTAAAAAAGGAACGGCAGTTTGCCAGAAAATAGATATTTTTCAGGGTTTCCTTTGGTATGCGTACGAAGGCGAGTGGATGAACTGGTATAAGATCACTGCCGAGCAGGCAAATAAGATTATCCAGTCTAATAAGAACAAGGAAGATGTTGCCAGTTTGGAGGAATTTGAGGTTCAGTTAATAGAAACCGAGAAACAACCAGACTTCAACAATGTTGTAGGACAGGATAGTTTAACTCGTTTCGATAAACCTAAAGGCAAAAAACCACGCGGGAAAAGCCGCAAGAAAAAGCGTAAGGGTAAACCTTCTAAAAATGCGTAAATTAAGTGTTGTTATAATTTTATCGCTTTTAATGAGCGCTTTTGCCGGTTGCGATAAAAAACGTGTTTTTGATGATTACAAGGCTGTGGATGGTGAATGGCATAAAGATTCGATTATAAGCTTTGACCTTGGGGAATTGGATTCTCTTCAAACTTATAATTTATTCATCAACTTAAGGAATAATAACGATTTCAGGTATAGCAATTTGTTTTTGATAACTGAAATCCGGTTTCCGCAGGGAAAAGTGATTACCGATACCCTGGAATACGAGATGGCTGCACCCTCGGGCGAATGGCTTGGCAAGGGTTTTGGTGATGTAAAAGAAAACAAATTCTGGTATAAAGGGAATGTTCAATTTGATGAACCCGGAAATTATCAGGTAGATATTAAACACGCAATGCGTAAAAACGGGGAAGTAAACGGGATAGATAACCTGGAGGGAATCACCCACGTAGGCTTCAGAATAGAAAATACTTCAGAATAACTTCAGCATAAATAAATGGCCAAGTCACCTAAAAAACAAGAAAAGACCACCCGAAGCAAATCCTCTTACATTCTTGGGTTCTGGACCCTCTTCGGATTAGGAATTTTAATTATTATTTTCATCTTCTTACTAGCCAGTTGGGGCGCTTTCGGAAAAATGCCAACTTTCGATGAGCTAGAAAACCCCGAAACCAATCTTGCCACCGAGATATTTTCTTCTGATGGAGAAACCCTCGGGAAATACTACAGCGAGAACCGTACGCCAATAAAATATGATGATTTGCCCGATCATCTTGTGGAAGCTCTAGTAGCCACTGAAGATGAACGTTTTTATAAACACTCAGGAATAGATGCCAAAGGCACTTTGAGAGCCGCGGTATATTTGGGAACACGTGGGGGAGCGAGTACTATTACCCAGCAGCTTTCTAAATTACTTTTTACCGATCAGGTTTCCAATAATCCACTGGCCAGGGTATTGCAAAAGTTCAAAGAATGGATTATTGCCACGCGTCTTGAGCGGCAGTATACCAAGGAAGAGATCATTACCATGTATTTCAATAAATACGATTTTGTCTATCAGGCGGTGGGAATTCGGTCTGCTTCGAAGATCTATTTTGGCAAAGAAGCTAAAGATTTGAATATTGAAGAATCGGCAGTGCTTGTAGCTATGCTTAAAAATGCTGCACTTTATAATCCGGTTAGAAGACCTGAAATGGTAGAACAACGCCGCAACCAGGTGTTTGTGCAAATGTATAAGAATGGTTATCTCTCAGAACAGGAAAAAGATTCGCTGCAAAAACTCCCCTTAAATCTCGATTTCTCTCCCGAAGGTCATGATGAAGGTATGGCAACTTATTTTAGGGTCTATCTCCAGGGGTTTATGAAAGACTGGATTAAGGAAAACCCAAAACCTGACGGCACGGAATATAATATTTACCGGGACGGACTTAAAATCTATACCAGCATAGATTCCAAAATGCAAGTATATGCCGAAGCTGCCGTTAAGAAACATATATCTCATCTTCAGAAGGAATTTGACCGCCAGAACGAAAACAATAAAACGGCACCTTTCAGAGATGTAACTCCGGATGAGGTTAACAGTATCATAAGAAGCGCTATGCGACGGTCCGCTCGCTGGAAAAAAATGGAGGCCCAGGGTAAATCCCAGGAGGAGATTCTTGCTTCCTTTGATGAAGAAAGAGATATGAGGGTTTTTAGCTGGGACGGGATTAAAGACACTTTGATGTCGCCAAAGGATTCTATTTTTTATTATAAAAGCTTCTTGAGAGCAGGTTTAATGTCTATGACTCCACAAACAGGTGAGGTAAAAGCCTGGGTGGGTGGAGTTAACTTTAAGCACTTTAAATATGATCACGTAAAACAAGGAAAAAGACAGGTAGGTTCTACTTTCAAGCCTTTTGTTTATGCAACGGCGATAGATCAGTTAAAACTTTCGCCTTGTGATACCTTGCCTCGTAATCGTTTTACTATTGAGGCCGGTAAATACGGTAATGTAAAAGATTGGTCTCCACGAAATGCTAATGATGAGTATTCCGGGATGATTTCTCTTAAAAATGCCCTGGCACAATCGGTTAATACCGTAACCGCCAGGCTCATCGATAAAACCGGCCCGGGTCCGGTTGTAGACCTGGTAAGGAAACTTGGTATAGATACCGAGAATTTCTCCACGGGTCCAGCTATAGCCTTAGGAACCGAAGATATGAGTCTTTTCGAAATGGTATCGGCTTATAGCACTTTCACTAACGAAGGGGTTTACATTAAACCATTAATTGTCAACCGAATTGAAGATAAAAATGGTACCGTACTCTTTCAAAACGTTCCGCAAACCTATGATGTGCTCAGTAAAGAAGCGGCCTATGTAACTGTAAACCTGATGGAGGGTGTAACTCAGTATGGCTCGGGCGTGCGTTTACGAGGAACTTATGCCAAAGATCTTGACCAATATAAGCGTGGGGTAACAGGATATCCTTACGACTTTAAAAATCCTATTGCAGGAAAAACAGGGACAACTCAAAACCAGAGTGACGGTTGGTTTATGGGAATGGTCCCTAATCTGGTAACCGGGGTTTGGGTTGGTGGTGAAGACCGCTCCGTGCACTTCCCTACTTTAACCTATGGCCAGGGTGCTACTATGGCGCTGCCAATCTGGGGTATGTATATGAAGGACCTCTATGCCGATGAAGAATTGGAAGTTTCTAAGGATAATTTCCCAAGACCTGAAAATTTATCTATTGAGGTAGATTGTTCAAATTATAATCGAAATAATAGGCAGGATTCAGATACTCTGCCGGATGAACTGGATTTTTAAGATTTATCAGTTTTCACCTTCTTTAATTCTGAATAAGATAATTTAAGGCTTCAAAAGCATTGGCCTTGGCTGTTTATTTTTGTATTTTTCGGTAAAAATAATACCGATGATTCGAAAAACAGTACAGAATGTTCAGGAGGCTCTTCAAGGGGTAGAAGACGGCATGACTTTCATGCTTGGCGGCTTTGGCCTTTCGGGAATTCCTGAAAATGCGATTTCAGAACTAGTTCGCTTAAATAAAAAGGACCTTACTTGTATTTCCAACAATGCCGGGGTAGATGATTTTGGCCTTGGTTTATTACTTCATAAAAAACAGATCAAAAAAATGGTTTCTTCCTATGTAGGAGAAAACGCCGAATTTGAACGCCAGATGCTTAGTGGAGAGCTGGATGTAGAGTTGATTCCGCAAGGTACTCTGGCTGCCAGATGCCAGGCTGCCCAGCAGGGCTTTCCCGCTATTTATACTCCGGCAGGTTACGGAACCGAAGTAGCTGAAGGAAAGGAAACCCGGGAATTTGATGGTAAGATGTACGTGCTGGAAGAAGCCTTTAAAGCCGATTTTGCATTTGTGAAAGCATGGAAAGGTGATAAAGCTGGGAACCTTATTTTTAAGGGAACCGCAAGAAATTTCAATCCTAATATATGCGGTGCCGCTAAAATCACGGTTGCTGAAGTGGAAGAACTCGTTGAGCCGGGAGAACTTGATCCCAACCAGGTACATATTCCGGGGATCTTTGTCCAAAGGATCTTTGAAGGGGAAAATTATGAAAAACGCATAGAGCAGAGAACTGTTCGGAAAAAGTAATTTGAGAATGTGATAATTTGTGGATTTGACAATAAAAATACAGGGATGAGAGACGATAAAGAAAATTTAATAGTGGACAAAACCTTTAATTTTGCACTTGGCATCATCGATTTTACTGAAAAACTGAGGTCTCTTCGGAAATATGAAATGTCGTCTCAGTTATTCAGGAGTGGCACTTCAATTGGAGCAAATGTATGGGAAGCTCAAAATGCTGAAAGTAATGCCGATTTCATTCATAAATTCAAAATAGCTGCAAAAGAGGCTGATGAAACAAATTATTGGCTCAAGCTATGCAAAGCTTCCCCACATTATCCAGATCCAGTGCCAGAAATGTTTACTGAGCTTGAATCTGTTACAAGAATAACATCTAAAATTATCAGTTCGAGTAAAAAAAGTAGAGGATAGAGTTCAATCTCCAAATCTTCAAATCAATCAATTTTCAAATAGATTAAAATGTTAGGAAAAGAAGGAATCGCACAACGCATCGCAAAAGAAGTTAAAGACGGGTATTATGTAAACCTTGGGATTGGTATTCCAACCCTGGTGGCCAACTACGTTCGAGACGATATAGAAGTAGAATTTCAGAGTGAAAACGGAATTCTGGGAATGGGACCATTCCCTTTTGAAGGAGAAGAAGATCCCGATCTGATTAACGCAGGAAAACAAACAATTACGGCCCTTCCCGGAGCGAGTTTTTTCGATTCAGCAATGAGTTTTGGGATGATTAGAGGAAAACATGTGCATTTAACCATCCTGGGAGCAATGGAAGTTGCCGAGAACGGTGATATCGCCAACTGGAAAATTCCGGGGAAAATGGTAAAAGGTATGGGCGGAGCCATGGATCTTGTCGCAAGCGCCGATAATATCATTGTGGCGATGATGCATACCAATAAGGCTGGTGAGTCCAAACTGCTAAAACGTTGTTCCCTGCCTCTTACGGGAGTTGGTTGCGTAACCCGAATTGTCACCAATCTCGCGGTAATAGAAGTTACGAAAGATGGGTTTAAACTTCTAGAAAGAGCGCCCGGAGTTAGTGTAGATGAAATTAAGCAAGCCACCGAAGGCAAATTAATAATAGAAGGAGATATTCCTGAAATGCAGTTATAAAAATGGCTTCCTAAAAACTTAACTTTTTCAGGAAGCCTGTTCTTTATGAATCCAAAAAGGAGGTGGAAGTTTCTTTAATATTGATTATAAACTCTATGGCCTCATCTCGTGAAATCACTTCACCTCTGGAGTTAGCCTGAGAGAAATAATCATACCAGCCGGCATCTTTTAAGTTCTGTTCCAACATTTTAACCTCTTCTTTTGAGGGCATTTCCCAAACCGTCATATAACGATAATCGCTGCGATAAGGGGTATGTTCATCATTTCGGGCCCAGCCAAGGTTTTTTACTCCACGAGACTTCATTTCTGATATTCTATCTTCCATTTTGGTAAAAACATTGCGTCGTTCTTCGGTTGAAAGATCCAGCCATTTTCGGGTAACGTTCCACATTTCTACGTATAAATACATAATTTCCGGGTTTTTGGTTAGAATATTTGATCGCCGAAGTTTTTTCTAAAATCAGCCATCTTAAAGTTACAAATTTTTGCAGAGGAATATGGGGTGTTTTAACTGAAGTTTGGCGGAATAAGATTGAAATCAGCTTATTAAACCGAAATAACTTCTGCTTCTTCAAGCAATTTTTCCTGCCTGAATTTGAGAATTATCTGTGCGATGGCCACTACATCTTTCTCGCAGTATCTTATAATCCTGTCTGGATCATTCTCTTCATAAAAAACCTTACAAACATCGCTCCCGCTAATATCATCCTTTGGAGAAGGAATGCCCAGGATGTTGGTAAGTAACTTGAGAGAAGTGTAATGTTTATAATCCCCGAATTTCCAAAGTTCGAGGGTGTCAAGATGCGGCACTTCCCAGGGTTTTTTGCCAAATAGGTTGAGCTTTGCAGGTAGGGGCAAGTCATGAATAAGCATTCTTCGGGCAATAAACGGAAAATCAAACTCTTTGCCGTTATGGGCGCATAGCAAGTGATAAGGCTGAAAGAAATGACCTTCTAAGAGTTCGCTAAAATCCCTAAGTAATTGTTTTTCCTCCCCGCTATAAGTAGTAATCCGGAAGTTTCGATCTTCATTCTTAAAGCTGAAAAATCCAACGGAGATACAAACTATCTTTCCGAACTCGGCCCATATCCCTGCACGGTCGTAAAATTCTTCAGGGGTATATTCATCCTTGCGTTGATATTGTGTTTTATCTTCCCACAGGGTCTTTTTCTCTTCGCTTAACTCATTGAAAGAAGCGGTTTCAGGAACGGTTTCTATATCCAGAAAAAGGATATTTTCCAGTTTAATTTTTTGAAGCATTATTCAGCATTTTATAGGTTTCATTAATATATCGAAAGAAGTCAGGTGAATGCTGCTCGTCACCTTTTCTCCTAATAAATTTTTCGCCCAATCTAACTATTACAAGATCATCCTCCGGAATCATGATCACATATTGCCCCTGAACACCTCGCATATAGAAAATTTCTTTTTCCATATAATCGCTTAACCAAAAACCATAACCGTATTCAGGATTGTCCTTAAATCGGGGTTTGGTCATATTTTCAACAAAATTAGCATTGAGTAACTGTTGGTCTTCCCAAACACCTTTATTTTTAAACAATTTCCCAAATCTTGCAAAATCCCGTGCGTTTGAAGCTATACAGCAATAAGCCTTCTCCATACCGGATTCTTCGCTGTCCAGCTGCCAGAAAGCATTGCTTTGCATTCCCAGAGGTTTCCAAAAGTTTTCACTCAGATATTCTGATAGAATCTGGCCAGTGGCTTCTTCAAGCACCATTCCCAATAGCTGGGTATTTCCACTTAAATATTTAAATTCTTTCCCCGGAGTTTCAGTTACTTCAAGTTTTAGTATTTGGTCTCTAATGTTATTGTCGTAATAAGCCCTGGCGGTCATTCCGAAAGGATTGTAATAATTTTCGTCCCAGTTTAGTCCTGAGGCCATTGAAGCCAGATCTCCTACTTTCAACCTTTCATCAAATTGCGGGAAAAACTCGGCAACCGGTTGTTCCAAACTTTCAATGTGCCCCTGCATTATAGCTTTCCCCAACATAGCGACAACCAGGCTTTTTGCCATGGAAAAGGAATTAGACCTTATCGGCGGAGTATAATCGTTATAATATTTTTCAAACCAGATACTATCGTTCTTAACTACCAAAAATGCCACAGTTTTCAGATCTTTATTAATTTCTTCCAGTGCCTTGGTTGGTTCTACCTCATTATAATTTGAATGTTTTAGCCATTCGTTTCCGGTGTCACCGGCTTCAATAATTCTGTTATCAAATTCATGATAGTCTGAAATATAAGCAGTGGTATGCCCGTTGAGGTAGGTTATTCTGGCGCCTCTTAATACGTATTCATAATCGAGAATATAGATTAGTAAAAGCACCAATAATATGGACCCGAAGCTAATTCCAACTACTTTTAAAAAATTATTCATTTTTAATCAATATCTGTTTTCAACTAAAAAAGACTTTGCTGCGTTAAAGCTCCTTCATGTTCTAATAAGAATTTTTTCCTTGCAAGTCCGCCCGCATAACCGGTTAGAGAGCCGTCACTTCCTATAACCCGATGACACGGAACTACTATCCAAACGGGATTTTTTCCATTTGCTGAAGCCACCGCTCTTATAGCCTTAACATCACCTAATTTCCGGGAAAGTTCTAGATAGGATATAGTTTTTCCATAGGGAATCTCCAGGAGAGCCTGCCATACCTTTTTCTGAAAATCTGTGCCCTGTAGATCGAGTTTTAAATTGAATTCTTTTAACTCGCCCATGAAATATGCCTGAAGCTGCTGTACTGCAGGCAACAGAAAATCCGGAATATCGGGAGTTGTCTCCTGCTTTTCATTTAGGAATTTTATTTCTGAAATTCCCGCCTGGCTTCCGCTAAGCCTTATTGCTCCCTGTGGAGTCTTCAGAAATATCTTCATTTTTATTTTTGTTTTTATCCTCATCACTCTTGATCAATCCAAGGCGTTTTGCACGGCGTTCCCAGCTTTTACGGGCTAACAGCTGCATATCTTCAATATTGTCACTCTCGTCCATTATTTCAAGCCCCAGCAGGGTTTCAATAATATCTTCCATGGTGACCAGGCCAACAGTATTTCCAAACTCATCTACTACCATGGTAATTTGACCTCTTTCCTGAATGAATCTTTCAAATAATTCGGGAATAGGAGTATTGGCAGGAATCATAAAAATTTCACGCCTTAAACTGCTAAGCGGCTCCGGCCCTTTTCCGTCTATCATTTCTTCCAGGACATCGTCTTTTAGGATGAATCCGGTAATATTATTGGGTTTTCCTTTGTAAACGGGAATCCGGGAGAATTTCAGATTTTTATGGCTTCGGTGAAAATCTTCTATGGAGGTATCTTCATTTTCGGTGACCGCAACTGAATAGGGAGTCATCACATCTTTTGCTTCTACCGATTTAAAGACTAATAAATTTTTAATTACTGTGGTTTCACTTTCTTCAAAAACACCTTCCTCTTCCGCAGTATCAGTTATAGCAGCAAACTCTTCTCTACTCATAGAGGTCACGTGAGCCGATTTTCCAATTAATTTTGTTGTGAGCATCATTAGCCATAGAATCCCGGTATATTTCAGCGGAAATATCATCAAATTAAGAGTTGTGGCAGTGAAATTTCCCAGACTTTGCCAGTAAGTTGCCCCGATGGTTTTAGGGATAATTTCAGATAAAATCAGAATAGCCAGGGTCATTACTGCTGAAACAATTCCCACAATATTAGTCCCGTCACCAAAAGCTTTTTCAGCTTGTACACCAACAAGAATGGCTCCCACAGTGTGGGCTATTGTATTTACTGTTAAGAGTGCAATTAAAGGTCGATCTATATCTCGTTTGAAATGTGCCAGGGTATCGGCATAATCCTTTCCTTCCCGTTTCTTGACCTTAATATAGGAAGGGGTGAAACTCAGTAATGCAGCCTCCAGAATTGAACATAAAAATGAAAAGAAAATGGAAATAAATGCATAGAAAATTAGTAATCCCATTGCGTAGTTAAATGTTTAATAAACTAATTTAGGGATTAATCGAAGAAAAAAATAAAAAGAAATATTAAAGCTCCGGAAAGAACCCGGCATTTGTTGATTTCCCGTAATCCTTCCGAAGCTTTTTAATGTATTTTCTGAAATTTCTTTTTCGTTTGTTGCCTACGAAATTAATTTTACCGCATCTTTTGCAAAATAACTGGCAATCATATTGGCACCTGAACGTTTTATCTCGGTTAGCTGCTCCAGAACCACGGCATCATGGTCGAGCCATCCTTTTTCTGAGGCAGCCTTTATCATAGCATATTCCCCGCTCACCTGGTAAACTGCCACCGGCACATTTACAGCGTTTTTAATGTCGCGTACAATATCAAGATAACACAATCCCGGTTTTACCATCACGATATCGGCGCCCTCTTCTATGTCCATTAAGGTTTCCCGAATTGCTTCATCGCGGTTGGCCGGATCCATCTGGTAGGTTTTCTTGTTCTTTGGAATATTCTCTGCATCAACCGGGGCCGAATCCAGAGCATCACGAAAAGGACCATAAAAAGCGGAAGCATATTTCGCGCTGTAACTCATAATTCCGGTATCATAAAAACCTTCGTCTTCCAACAGACTTCTGATCTCAAAAATTCTTCCGTCCATCATATCGCTGGGTGCAAGTATATCGGCGCCGGCTTTGGCGTGAGAAAGCCCCATTTCGGCTAAAATAGCGGTGGTATCGTCATTGATTATTTTTCCTTCGGCAATAATTCCGTCGTGACCGTAAGAAGAGTAGGGATCCAGGGCAACATCGGTCATTACCAGCATTTCCGGAACTGCCTCCTTAACTGTTTTTATGGCACGTTGCATAAGTCCGTCGATATTTAGAGCTTCGGTACCTGCATTATCTTTTAGATTATCAGGAACCTTGACAAAGAGAAGCACCGATTTCAAACCTAATTTCCAGATATCTTTCGCTTCTTTCTTTAAAAGGTCAAGACTCATCCTAAAATAACCCGGCATAGAAGCGATCTCTTCTTTGATATTTTTCCCTTCCACCACGAAAAGCGGAACGATAAAATCATCTGGAGTGATAGTGGTTTCCCTAACCAGGCTTCTTATTGCCTCGTTGGTTCTTAGTCTTCTATTTCTATTTAATGGATACATTTTTTAGTTTTTTCTGATTTTATTCGATTTCTTCAAAAAGATAATCGGAATCATATTTAATATTATATAAATTCAAAAATTTTAGGTATTCATCCCTAAAACTTAATTTTTCATGATGCTTTTCCTGCTCCTTAATGTAATATATCACTTTATCTAATTGCGAATGTCCGCAGGAAAATGCACCGAAACCTTTTTGCCATTCAAATTTTCCTGCAATCCATTGTTTAGTATTTATGAAACGGGAAGAATTGGCTTTTATATCACGAATTAGATCTGAAAGATTTTTATTGGGTTTTATTCC
>DATISX010000056.1:0-12814 GCA_035468275.1 Salegentibacter sp. | reverse complement strand
ATATCACTAAAGAACAACTCAAAGCTGCCATCCGGAGATTTATGAGATTTGGCGATTTTTAGGCCATTGAAATCCTCGTAATCTTCCCAGGTGGTGGGAGATTCCCTGGTGCCATCTGCCGATCTGTAGATCCATTCTTTGATGATGAGATCATCTTCGTAAAAGATCTCGTAACTGTCTCCGGGAGTATATCCGCCTTCTGAAGAATAAGAAACAAGAAGACTTTTCATTTCTTCTTTACCAATGGGTGCTTCAGCTAATTTTTCTTCTGAAATTTCAGCATCGCTCCACACGAGTTGATATGGGAATAATAACCAGTAAGAATCATTGATAAATTTCTGATCTATTTCTTTCTCTTCTTCTGCAATGCTTTTGTCCTGAACGTAAGCTCGACTTATATCGCCTTCAGTTAACCTGATTTCGTCAGTTTTGGTCTTCCAATGCCAGCTTCGACTGGTTCTTACAGAATCCCCAACTTTTACATTAAAAGTAAATTTAATTTCATTTACATCTTTAAAATTTTCAAAACCATGTGCTTCAGCGATTTCTCTGGCTTTGGTTTTTTCTTCATTCTTTACAGACTCGGTAACATTCTCACTTTTCTCATTCTTACAGCTCAAAAGGCTAAAGATGGAAAATAATAGTATAATTTTCTTCATGATTAAGATCTTTGAGTTTAAAGATAGCAGAAAATAAAATACCCTTTGAGAAACATCTCAAAGGGTATTTAAAAAAAAGGTGATCTTTTATTATAATCGGCGACCGGTTAGCAGCTTATATAAAATTAAGATGACGGCAATAACGATGAGGATATGGATAATGCTTCCTAAATCTGGGAAAGCAAAATACCCTATCAGCCATCCAATTACTAGTAGGACTACGATTAGCCAAATTAAATCTTTCATAATAGTGGTTTTTAGGCAACTTAGTTGCGTTGGTTAATTGATTGTATTAAAGATAATGATTTTAAAATTATTTTTTATAATCTACTATTTGATAATGAGCTTTTTAGGGTATTCAGTATTAAATTCTTATAATTATTCCAACTAAATTACAATATCAAAAGTAGTGCACCGTTGGATTTAACTAGTGTTTAACCAAAATGCAAAAAATTAAGTGAATTATTTCTTAGCCCTGAGATTCCATTTTATTGATCTGCATTTCATAATCTTCGATAGCGTCCCTTATGGCATCCACATTATCTGAAGCCTTTTGGTGTGCCTCTTCCATTACTTTTTCCAGGTCTTTGTCCGGATGTTGAAAAAGGTCTGTAATCACATGATTAATCTTGTCAATTATACTTTCCTGGGAATTTTTAATGTCTTCTAATTTATTAAGAACAGATCGCATCTGTTCCATTTTTTGCTCATCCATTGTTTTCTCGTTTTGATTATTGTTTAAATTTAGACTTTTCTATTACTATCTATTAGGTCCTTAACCCGGCTTTAGGTTTTTTTATAAAAATATTAGCACATTTCACGGTATTTGGTGGAAAACAAGCTTTAGGTTTCAATAAATAAGTATTTTCGTAATCGAATCGGTGACCTTTAGTTCACTTTTCACAAGTATTTATGCAAACTTCAAAAAATATAGCCGTTGTAGGCTCCGGCCTTGTGGGCTCACTTCTTGCACTTTATCTTCAAAAGGCGGGTCATAAAGTTGAAGTTTTCGACCGTCGTCCGGATATTAGAAATATAGAATTTTCAGGTAGGTCAATTAATCTTGCAATGTCTAACCGCGGTTGGAAAGCATTAAGTGATGCAGGAATAGATGAAGAAATAATGAAAATAGCACTGCCTTTGGATAAAAGAGCCCTGCATGTGGCCGAGCAGCCGCTTTATTTTCAGCCCTACGGAAAAAAGGGTGAAGCTATTTATTCCATTTCCCGGGGAGTGCTTAACCGTAAAATGATAGACCTCGCTGAAGCAGAAGGCGTAAAGTTCAGATTTGAGGAAAAGGTTTGGGATATTGATCTTACAAATGCGCGTTTATACACCGGCGAAACTGAAAAGAGCGAATGGAAGGAATATCAATATGATCTCATTTTTGGTGCCGATGGAGCTTTTTCCCGGGTGCGTCATAAAATGCAGCGCCAAAGCCGATTTAATTATTCTCAGCATTTTATAGATGTAGGTTATAAGGAACTTACTATTCCTGCAAATCCCGATGGCAGTCACAAACTTGACAATGCATCTTTTCACATTTGGCCACGAGGGGAATTTATGCTTATCGCCATGCCAAACCTGGATGGGAGTTTTACCTGTACCCTGTTTTTACCTTTTGAAGGAGAAGTATCTTTTGAAAGCCTAAATACCGAAGCTGAGGCCGATTATTTTTTTGAAACCCATTTTAGCGATATCAAAGATGAGATCTCTAATCTTAAAAGAGATTTCTTCAAAAACCCCACAAGTGCAATGGTGACTATAAAATGTTTTCCATGGACCTATTGGGATAAAGTTGCCCTGGTAGGAGATTCGGCGCATGCTATTGTTCCATTCTACGGGCAGGGGATGAATGCCGGTTTTGAAGATATCACGGTGCTTTTTCAGAAGATCAGAAAATACGGAGACAATTGGGAACAGATCTTCAGTGAATATCAGAACGAGCGCAAACCAAATTCCGATGCTATCGCCGAACTGAGTTACCGCAATTTTCTTGAGATGAGCAGCAAAACTGCCAACCCCGAATTTATTCTTCGGAAAAAGATAGAAAAGCGTTTTGGGGAAAAGTACCCTGAACTCTGGCTTCCCATGTATTCCCGCGTTACTTTTTCAGATAAACCTTATACCGAAGCCTTGGCGATAGGAGATTGGCAACGCAGTGTTATGGATGAGGTTATGGAAATGCCTGAAATTGATAAAAAATGGGATTCCCAGGAGGTTGAAGATAAAATACTGGAGATCATAAGGAATAAGAGCTAAACTTCCTCTTCCTTTAATTTTGGTGGTAACTTCAGACTTTCATAAACCCCGATAAGCGTTTCTTTGTCTTCAGTTAAGACAATTAAGATATCATCTGGCTCAATAATCGTGTTGCCATTTGGAGTAATAAATTTGTCGCCACGTGAAATCATAGCGATTATAGCCTTCCGTGGAAACTGTAATTCCACTATCCTTTTTCCAATAGAGTGATTGTATTCAGGAATGCTTATTTCATTCAGTAGGGATTTTGCTCCATCTGCAAGGAAAGTATCTACCGGTGACTTGGGTTTTACCTTCATAGGGAGGGCTACATGCAGCCATTTCGCAACCAGGGATAAAGTTGTTCCTTGTAATAAAACTGAAGATAAAGAAACGAAAAATACAATATTGAAGATCATATTGGCCTTTTCAATTCCTGCAATTAGCGGATAAGTTGCGAAAACGATAGGAACGGCTCCTCTAAGACCTACCCATGAAATGTACCAACGCCGGCGCATTTTCATTTTAAAGAATGAAAGGCTTAGCATGACCCCAAGGGGGCGGGCGATAAAAATTAAAAATCCGGAAATTAGAATACCAATACCTACAATAGGTAACACCTGCGAGGGATAAACCAAAAGTCCAAGGGTAAGGAACAATACAATTTGCATTAGCCAGGCCAATCCGTCAAACATTCGCATAATCGTTTTTTTATGGATTATGCTGTGGTTCCCAAGATAAACTCCGCTAAGGTAAACCGCCAGGAAACCATTTCCACCCAGGAAATCGGTTGCTGAAAACACAATAAACATCAGCGCAATTGCCAGTACCGGATAAAGTCCTTCAAAATCCAGCCGTATCTTATTGATAATGATTTTGCTGAGTTTTCCCATCAAAAATCCCATTGCGGCTCCAATAAGTATCTGCTGAAGAAAAAATGGAATTACGCTCCAAACACTCTTTTCGGGACTTAATACGAGACTTAAGAAAGCAATGGTTAGGAAATAGGCCATGGGATCGTTACTACCACTCTCAAGCTCCAGAGTAGGCCTAAGCTTCGACTTCAACGCCAGATTTTTCGATCTTAGAATAGAAAATACCGCTGCAGCATCGGTAGAAGAAACGATGGCTCCCAGGAGCAAAGCTTCATAAATAGTAAAATCGGTGATTGCCCATACAAAAGTACCCAGGCCCAAGGCAGTAAACAGGACCCCAAGTGTTGAAAGAGAAATTCCCTGCCAGAGTACAGGCTGAATGCTTTTCCAGTTGGTGTCCAATCCTCCGGAAAAAAGTATAAAATTCAGGGAAACAATCCCTATGAATTGGGCCAGGCCGGGATCGTCAAAATTAATTTTTCCGACGCCCTCAGATCCTGCCAAAATACCCACTGCCAGGAAAAGCACCAAAGTAGGTACGCCAAAACGATAAGAGGTTTTTCCCGCCAGTATGCTTATAAATAATAGCAGGGAACCAATAAGGAGTACATTTTCTATGGTGATATTCATCTACACTCGAATTTGATGCTAAAAATACATTTTTTGATGGGTTGTAATAGTCCAAATTCAATAAAAAAAGGCAGCTTCCAGGCTGCCTAATCTTGTTTGTTTGAAAAATATCAGTCCTGTTTTTCCTTTAGGATATCAGGGAATTTTTCTTTGAATCGGTTTAACCTGGGAATCGATACCTTTTGAACGTACGGATTATTCGGATTATTCTTCTCATAATTCTGATGGTAATCTTCTGCTATCCAGAATTTTTGAAATGGTAATACCTCTGCCGCAATGGGTTTACTGTGGTTTTCGGCTACTTTTGCTTTAACCTCTTCTATAATCTGCTTTTGTTCTTCATTCTGAAAAAATACAATCGATCGGTATTGAGAGCCATTGTCTGGTCCCTGACCGTTAACCTGAGTGGGATCTTGCGAACCAAAATAGACTTCCACGAGTGTTTTAAAACTTACCACATTGGGGTTGTAAATAATTTCAACAGCTTCAGCGTGGCCGGTTTTCCCAGTGTTGCTTGATTCGTAGGTCGGATTTTTGGTGTGTCCACCAGAATAACCCGAAATCGATTCTTCAACTCCTTCAATACTTTCATAAATAGCTTCCACACACCAGAAGCAACCGCTGGCAAAATATGCTTTTTCGAATCCGTTCTCGGCCGGCACCTCTACCGGCTCTGCGTTTGCAACTTCAGGTTTGGTAACCGATTTTTCCTGAGCATTATTTCCGCAGGAGAAGAGAAAAATTGTAAATAAACTTAAAATATATTTTTTCATCTTTTATTGTTTTTTGTAAGCACCTTCTAAAGTCTTTTTCCCGTAAATGGCATAATCAACAGCCAACTCTCCGTCAATAGAAAAACCTTTCCAATCCAGCTCCATTCCTTCAGCAGTTGGAGTGATTTCTGCGATTGGTGAATTTGTATCGAAATCTTCCCAGGGTATATCTTCGTTGGTGTTTTTGGCTGAGGGTTCAATATAATATACCAAAGTTGTATTTCCGCTTTGAGAGAACCTCGCATTAATATAGATTTCGTTATCCATGAGGCAAAGTTGTGATTGTCCAGAAATGGCAACGTCTATACAATAGCAGCTGCAATCTGCATCATTTTCGTCAGTTTTCACATATCTGCTATTGCTTATTTTTCCGGTGATTTTCGGTTCAGAATTTCCATTATTAGAATCATTAGGACTATCAATTGTTTCTCTTTCAGGATCTTCATTGTTTCCGGATGTTTTCGGGCTAGAATTAGGTAAATTTCTTTCCGGATTTTCATAGGAATCGCTTTCCTGCTCTGTCATTCGGATGTCTTCGGTTTCACTATTTTCCTCCTGATTTTTACAGGAAACCAATAGAAAAACCAAACTGAAAATCAATAGAAAATTTTTCATTTTAGTTAGATTTGAGAATCTAAAGTTAGAATTAAAATGATGTATAAATGTGAAATACTTGTTAATCAATGATTAAACACAAGCCAATAAAAAAGCCTCAAACCTTTCGATTTGGGGCTTTCAGTAATAATTAAATGGAAAAGTTTCTAGCTTACTTTAGTAAATAGATTTGTCATCTTTTCCTGTTCTTCTTTAGCCAGCTCCTCATCAACAAGAATTCGACCGCTGTGCTCATCGGTAATGATCTTTTTGCGTCCAGCGATCTCCATGATCACCTGAGGTGGAATTGTAAAGTATGAACCTCCCGATGCTCCGCGTTCAACGGGAACTACAGCCAATCCATTTTTTACATTGGTTCTAATTCTTTTATAAGCTTTTACAAGGCGCTCCTCAATATTCTTTTCGAATTCTGCAGACTTCTTGATAAGGGCTTGTTCTTCCTTCTCGGTTTCTGCAAGAATCTCATCAAGCTCACTCTTTTTGTGATCAAGGTGTTTTTTTCTTTCGTCCACACGCTCTCTTGTTTGATCGATCACCTCTTTCTTTTGTTCGATCTGAGCTTTGTATTCCTTAATATGTTTATCTGCCAGTTCTATTTCCAGCTCCTGAAATTCAACTTCCTTGGAAAGGGCATTAAATTCACGGTTGTTACGTACATTCTTTTGCTGATCAGAATATTTTTTAATGGTGGTCTTTGACTCGTCTATCTGGTTTTTCTTGCTTTTTATGTCATTTTCTATAACCTCAATATCGGCTTCAAGTTTTTCCAAACGAGTATTCAATCCAGCTACTTCATCTTCCAAATCTTCCACTTCTAAGGGAAGTTCGCCGCGTACGTTTCTGATTTCATCAATTCTTGAGTCCACCAGTTGAAGATCGTACAATGCTCTTAACTTCTCTTCTACAGTAACTTCGTTTTTTTTTGCCATAGTTAAATATACTTGATAGGATTGGTATTTGTCTCTGCTAAAATAAGTGCAAAATTACTAATTTTTTTTGTCAAATAAGAATGTAGCAGATTTTTTGTGTATTGCTCGCTTTCATAGTGGCCAATATCGGCTAATACCAGCCTTTTCTCAGCTTTATAGAAATCGTGATACTTGAGATCTGCTGTTATATAGATGTCGGCTTCTGCTCGTTTGGCATTTTCAATGGCAAAGCTGCCACTGCCTCCTAAAACGGCAACTTTCTTTACAGGTTTTTGGAGTAATTCGGAATGCCTGATGCAACCTGAATTAAATATTTGTTTTACCTTCTGAAGAAATGCCGTTTCTTCCTGTTCCTCTTCAAGTTCACCTATCATTCCCATTCCCAAATGCTGATTGGAATTATCTAAAGATGTGACTTCATAGGCTACTTCCTCATACGGATGGCTGTAAAAAAGAGCTTTGAGGATTTTTCCCTCCAGATGTGTCGGGAATGTTAAACCTATTTGTGTTTCTTCTTCAAAATGTACTTCCCCTTTTTTTCCGATAACCGGGTTTGCATCCTCATTAGGTTTAAAACTTCCTGAACCTTTTAAGTTAAAGCTGCAGTTGTCATAATTTCCAATGCTGCCCGCGCCCGCTTCAAAAAGGGCTTTTCGGACTTCATCGGCGTTACTATTCGGAACAAAAGTGGTGAGTTTTTTGATACTTTGTGACCTTGGGATGAGGATCTTCCTGTTGATTAATCCCAACTTTTCACAGATCATATCGTTCACGCCTTTATGCTGATTGTCCAAAGCGGTATGAATGGCATAGATCGCGATGTCATTTTTTATCGCCTTAAGGACGGTGCGTTCCACATAATTTTTTCCGTTGAGTTTTTTTAATCCTGAAAAGATGATGGGATGAAAACTGATGATGAGATTACAATTTTTTCCTATGGCTTCATCTACAACTTCTTCCAAAGTATCCAGGGTGATAATTGCACCTTTCACCTGACTGGAAGGATCCCCCACTAACAGACCTACATTGTCAAAATCTTCAGCGTATGCTGTAGGTGCAAAATCTTCGAGAATATCAATAACTTCCTGAATCTGCATTTAATTTGTTTTATATTTAAAGCAGAAGTCTGCTTTTGTTAATTTCGCTTTATGTTCGCTTAACTTCAAATATAAATATTATAGTTCGCCCCATGGAAATTTTGAGAAAATTACTCCTTCCTTTTTCTCTTTTATACGGATTTATAATGCTAATCAGGAATTTTCTCTACGATAGCAGAATCCTGAAATCCAAATCTTATGATTTACCGGTTATTTGCGTAGGTAATCTCAATACGGGTGGTACGGGAAAATCACCGATGATAGAATATCTGCTGAAAGTTTTAGGAAAGGAATATCGTGTTGCCAGCCTAAGCCGTGGATATAAACGCAAGACAAAGGGATATCAGCTTTTAAAAGGAACGGAAACTGCCGCCGAAGTTGGGGACGAACCTCTTCAATTCAAGAAAAAATTTCCGGATGCTTTGGTGGCCGTTGATGCTAACCGACAAAACGGAATCGCTAATTTATTGAAAGAAAACCCTGAAGTTATCTTGCTGGATGACGCCTTCCAGCATAGAAAGGTGAAAGCAGGTTTCAACATTTTGCTTACCACTTACGGCGATCTTTACAGTGATGATTTTATGCTGCCCACGGGAAATTTAAGAGAGCCCGAATTCGGTTCGGAGCGGGCTGACCTGATCGTTGTCACCAAGTGTCCTTCAAACCTCACTAAGGAAGAGCAAGAGCACATCAGGACAAAACTGGAACTGCGCAATTATCAGGATCTGTTTTTTACTTCGATAAGCTATTCTGAAGAAGTAGTTTCCGAAGAAAAAAAGCTAAAACTGGAAGATTTAGGAAAGTATCATTTTACGCTGGTTACCGGTATTGCCAATCCATCGCCCTTACTGGAATATTTAAAAAAGAAAAACCTGAGTTTTAAACATAAGGCTTTTGGGGATCACCATAATTTCAGCAATACAGAGATTACCGAATTGCAAAAGGAAAATCTGATTCTTACCACAGAGAAAGACTTTATGAGACTTCAGGGTAAAATACCATTAGGAAAACTGTTCTATCTTCCTATTGAAATTTCATTTTTAAACAAGGAAATAAAGTTTCTGGAGGAGATTTTAAATTACGTAAATCCAGATAAACTTAGTAGGTAGTTTTTTCCAGAGGTTTTTCTTCGTTGCTCAATAATTTATATAGAATTTCATCCTTTAAAATTTCCCGGTAATCCAATTCAAAAGACAATTTTAAAATAAAAATGAGGTGCGCAGGCACCTCATTTCTTTTAGGCTAATTCAAACTATATATGTTGTAATCTGCGATATATAATCTTACTAGCCCCATATTGTTCAAAGCACGTGCCAAACCGCTAAACCGTTGATTCTCTTAACGCTAAATGATTGTTAATCTTCCGGTAGAACTCCTCAGTCTTATATGGTTTTGGAATAATATCACTAAAACCATTAGCATAAAATTCGTCCAGATTTTCATCAAGAGTTACCGCGGTGAGCGCGATAATAGGGATCATGCTGTTGAATTTCCTGATCTCTGAGGTTGCCTCAATTCCGCTTATCCCCGGCATGTGGATGTCCATAAGAACCAGGTCAAAATCTTCTGATCTCACCTTGGCAATCGCATCGGTGCCATTATCTGCCACATCGCAAATAGTGCCGTTTTTCTCGAGTATTTTTCGGGTAATCATCTGGTTGATCTTGTTGTCTTCCACCACCAGAATCCTTTTATCCTTCATTAAGTCCCTGTCTTCTTTGGTGGATTCCAGTTCCGTGGTGTCAGGTTTTAGGCGCGCTATGGCTTCAAATTTTAATTCAAATGAAAAACATGAGCCTTTTCCAAGTTCGCTTTCCAGGTTAATCTCACTGCCCAATAAGGTAAGAAGGTTTTTTACAATCGATAGACCCAGCCCGGTGCCACCAAATTTTCGGTTTATTTCGGTAGAACCCTGGGTGAAATTTTCAAAAATCGCTTTCTGCTTTTCCTGGGTGATTCCTTCGCCATTATCTTTAATTTCGAAAAATAACCATATAAAAGGTCCATCTTCTTTTGTCTTTTTGACATTGATCCAGATGTCCCCATTTTCTGTGAACTTGATGGAGTTTCCAATAAGATTTATAAGGATCTGGGAAATCTTAAGAGGATCTCCTTTTAGTTTCTTGGGAATCTTTTTATCGAACTGGTAGTGAATTTTGGTTTTCTTGTCATCTGCTGAATTTTTAAGCGCGATAAGCACATCAGAAATTCTTTTCTCCAGATTGAAACTGGCTTCCATGACTTCAACCTTATTCGCCTCAAGTTTATTGAGGTCCAGGATATTATTAATTAAAGATAAGAGATACTCTCCTGAAAATTTGAGCGAATTCAGGTGTTCTTTTTGATTTTCGGTGGGGCTTTCTTCCAGTAATAAATGAGTTAATCCTGTTACTGCATATAATGGAGTACGAAGCTCGTGAGTAATAGTGGAAAGGAACTGCGCCTTGGCAAGAGATGCTTTTTCGGCGTTTTCCTTGGCTTTGGTGAGTTCGATGTTTTTCTTCTGAAGCAGCTCGTTGGCTCTTGCACGTAAATTATTGTTCTTATAAAGTGAAAGCGTAAGTAAAGAAAGAATAGTGATTAAGGCAACACTCAGGATCGTAGTTAGTTTATTTACTTTTAAAGAACGCTCGTTTTCTGCATTTTTAAGAGCGAGTTCGTTAAGACTGCTTTTCATCGCATCTACCCCATATCGGGTTGTTGCATCTACGGCAAGAGCCTCTTTATTCATATCAAAGATAGAATCTCTGATCTCATTACTTGCCTTGAGATATTCAAGAGCCCGGCCAGGGTTACCTATTACTTCGTGTACCCGACTCACCTCTTGGTTTGAACTCATTAACACCCCGTTGAATCCCTGAGTTACCCCAAGTTCCCGGGCTTTCTCCAGGTCGGTTAAGGCTGAATCATAGTTATTTAAACTTGAATAGGTTCTTCCCCGGTAATAATGTAACCGGGCGATTTCGTATTGGTCCGGATCCTCGTCGTTTTTTAAATATTCTTCCGCCTTATTGAGATTTACAAGAGCCAATCGTGGATTATCATCCAGATTCAAATTGACGATTCCGCGATTCAGGTTGATAATTCCAAAATACTCGGTATTGTTATTCTTTTCAGACAGGCTTTCAGCGAGATTCAGATATCTGTGGGCCCGATCTGCTTCCTCTTTTGAATTGAGAATCTTGGCATAAGTAATATAACTATAAGCCAGGCTCATGTCATCTTTAATCTCTCTTTGAATTGAAATGGCCCGATTTAGTTCGGTTGTGGCACGACTATATTCATGCCTTATATAATATAACTTTGCAAGGATACTACTGGTGAGAGCGATATATTTTTTATTGTCTACCGCTTTTGAATAATCCAGGGAAGTATTCAAATGATGCATGGCACCATCGAAATCCATAATATTTATTGAAGCCTCAGCCTTAGAAAGATGGTTCTGAATTTGAACATTGACCTCTTCAGCTTTTTCAACTTCCTGCGCTGAAAAAGTAAAGGAAAAAAGAATAAAAAATACCCATGTTTGCGTAAAGTTTATCATTTTGGCTGGTTAGCTTCCGACAAATTAATTGTTAAATATAGCTAATATTCGTTAACAACTGAAATTAAATCGATAAGCCTACTTGAATAACCTATCTCGTTGTCATACCAACCAATAAGTTTTACCAGTTTTCCGCCTATTACGGAAGTCATTTGCGCATCAAAAATACAGGAATGCGTATTGCCCTGAATATCTATGGAAACTATTGGATCTTCAGTATAGCTTAGAATGCCTGTCAGACTTGAAACCGATACTTCTTTGAAAAGCCTGTTCACTTCTTCAATAGTAGTATGCTTTTTTATATTAAGCGTCATATCGGTTAAAGATCCGTTTGGTACAGGAACCCGAATTCCGCAACCTCCAATTACCTGACTTAATTCCGGGAAAATATGAGTTAAAGCTTTAGCAGCGCCGGTTGTTGTGGGAATTATAGACTGTGCGGCGGCCCGGCTTCGCCTAAGGTCACGGTGTGGCTTATCATGCAGGCTTTGATCGGTGGTGTAAGAATGTACCGTAGTAATGTATGCCTGTTCAACTCCGAAATTATCGTGAATTATTTTGAGCATTGGGGCGGCATTATTGGTAGTACAGGAGGCATTGGAAATAATTCTCTCTGAACCATCCAGAATATGTTCATTCACGCCCAGAACAACCATTTTGATTTTGTCATCCTCCGGAGGGACTGAAAGAATCACCTTTTTTACTCCTTCTTTTAAATGCTGCTCCAGGTCTACAGATGTTTTAAACTTTCCTGAACATTCAACTACATAATCAACTTTATAATCCTGCCAGTTCAAATCCTTCGGATGTGATTTGTTCAGCAATTTCACGGAAATTCCGTCCACGCTGAATCCGCCTTCCACAGCACGCACTTCATTTTTTAAAACTCCGTGAATACTGTCGTATTTTAGTAAATGGATGAGAGTTGGAGCATCTGAGATATCATTAATCGCAACCACACGAATATTTTCGTGCCCAATTAATAATCTGAAGAGATTGCGTCCTATACGGCCAAAACCATTAATGGCTATATTAATTTTTGCCGCCATAGAAAGCTTTTGCTTAGTTTATATGTTTTTGTGCTTTATATGAGGAGCGTACCAAAGCGCTGCTTTCCACATGGCGGAATCCAAGATCCAGTCCAATAGCCTCGTATTTTCTAAATTGATCAGGAGTTATGAACTGCTTAACCGGGAGATGTCTTTTACTCGGCTGAAGATATTGGCCAATGGTAACTACATCAACTCCCGCGTCTTTCAAATCATGCAGCGTTTGAATTACTTCGTCTTCCTGTTCACCAAGACCAAGCATAATTCCCGATTTTGTCCGGTTTATGCCTTGTTGCTTCAGGTAACGTAAAACCTCCAGGCTTCGTTCGTATTTTGCCTGAATCCTAACCTCGCGTGTTAGACGCTTTACGGTTTCCATATTATGGGAAACAACTTCAGGAG
>DATISX010000055.1:0-12107 GCA_035468275.1 Salegentibacter sp. | reverse complement strand
GAATATCTATTTTTTCCTTGCTTTGTTTATCTGAAATAACACAAACCATCTTGTAACCTTTTACAATCGCCGCCAGGGCAAGACCCATTCCGGTGTTACCTGATGTTCCTTCAATTATGGTTCCACCCGGTTTAAGTTGTCTACTTTTTTCAGCTTCCTCTATCATATTTACCGCCATCCTGTCTTTCACCGAATTGCCCGGATTGAAAGTCTCATATTTCGCCAGGACAAGAGCGTCTATGTCTTTCGTTATTTTATTCATCTTCACCAAAGGAGTATTTCCGATGGTCCCTAAAATGTTTTCTGCGTATTCCATAAAAAGTTTTACAAATTATAACTCACCATACTAGTCGGAATAACTCTTATGGCTTTCATTTTATTCAAATTTAATAGCTTTTGCGGGAGATATTTTCGAAATGATCACCGATGGGATCAATAACATCAGCATACATAATATGAGGGTACCGATATTTACCGCAAGAATATAATCCCAGTTTATGTACACCGGAACTTCAGTTACATAATAAGTATCCGGATTCAACGGAAATAATTTAAAATATTTCTGAATCAGCAACAAGCCTATTCCTATTAGATTTCCCCAAAATAATCCCAAAAGGATCAAGTAACCTGCATTGTACAAAAATATCTTTCGGATACTCCAATCTCCACTTCCGAGTGCTTTCAGAATTCCGATCATCTGTGTGCGTTCCAGGATTAAAACCAGCAAAGCGGTGATCATATTTATCCCCGCAACCAGGATCATTATCCCAATGATAAGCGCAATATTGAAATCGAAAAGCTCCAGCCATTCAAAAATAGAATAGTATTTCTGATTGATGGTTTGCGCATCGAGGAACGAACCCGTGTTCTCATAGACTTCCTGGCCTTTTTGATCCAGGTCACTAAAATCACTGATAAAGACCTCAAAATTTCCAACTTCATCATCTTCCCAACTGTTGATCCGTTGAATATGCCGAATATCAGCCAGAATATATAACTCATCAAATTCCTGAAAGCCCGAACTATAAATTCCCGTGATCACAAAAGCTCTTAGCAGTGGTCGGTCGCTTTCCTCCCTTAAAAAATAGGTAGGCACTTTATCCCCCACCTGTAATCCTAACCTGTTGGAAAGATAAGCCGAAATCATCACCTCATCGTTAAGCTGCTCCTTAAAATCGGGGATTTCCCCCTCGATGATGAATTCCTCAAAATATTCCCACCTGTAATCTTTCCCCAGGCCCTTTACCAAAACCCCTTCAAAATCAGTTTCGGTCCTTATTATTCCGGCCTTTGTAGCAACAGCTTGTACGTGCTCTACTCCATCTACTTTTGTGAATTCCGGATAAAAATCCTGTTCCTTTGAAATTGGGACGAGAGAAACCTGGGAGCTGTTATTATCGTAACTGGAGATACTTATATGGCCATTGAAAGCTGCAATCTTATCTCTTATTTTTTCCTGTAACCCCAAACCAGTCGCGAAAGACACCAGCATCATAATTACACCAATCGCAATAGCGACTATCGCGATTTTTATTATTGGGGCAGATATGCTACTTTTATGGCCTTTGGCGCCAATAAGGCGTTTTACAACGAAGTATTCGAAATTCAAACTATCAGGATGATTAAAAGGTTATTCAAAAGTACATTTTTATTCGCTTTTATCGGACTTGTTTCCTGCGGAAACACAAAATCAGAAAAAGAAAAGCAGGCAATTACAACCGAAGAAAACAAAACTGAATTGCTTTCAGAAGAAATTATTGTGGCCGCAAATCGCACCGAAACCTACCTTCCTCTTCTGGAAGGAAAAAGAGTAGGATTGGTTGGGAACCAAAGTTCCCGTATAGATAAAGAAGATGCTTATATTCACCTGGTCGATTCCCTAATTTCTTTAGGAGTAAACCTTGAAAAAGTATTCGCCCCCGAGCATGGTTTCCGCGGTACTGCCGATGCCGGCGAAGCTATTGAAGATGGAAAGGATGCCGAAACCGGCCTTCCGGTGATCTCTCTTTACGGCGATAACAAAAAACCAAAACCCGAACAACTTGAGGGCCTCGATGTACTCATTTTTGACCTTCAGGATGTAGGAGCCCGATTTTATACCTATATCTCTTCCTTGCATTACGTAATGGAAGCCTGCGCTGAAAATGATATTCAACTTATTGTTTTTGACCGCCCAAATCCCAACGGACATTATATTGATGGACCAATCCTGGAGATGGAACATAAAAGTTTTGTGGGCATGCACCCCATTCCTACTGTGCACGGACTTACAATGGGAGAATACGCTAAAATGATTAACGGAGAAAAATGGTTGAAAGATGGAATTCAGTGTGAGCTGGAAGTGGTGGAAATGGAAAATTACGATCATTCCCTGGCCTATGAACTTCCTGTTAAACCATCCCCTAATCTTCCCAATGCACAGTCGATTAATCTTTATCCAAGCCTTTGCTTTTTTGAGGGAACCAATGTAAACGCAGGTAGAGGAACAGATAAACAATTCCAGGTTTTTGGATCGCCTTTCCTGGATCAAGAATATTTCGATTATACCTATACCCCTGAATCTAAAGACGGTGCCAAAAATCCCAAGCATCTTGGTGAAACCTGTTACGGTAGGGACCTAAGCGAGCACGAATCTCTAGACCAAATTAATCTGGAATGGCTATTAGAGGCCTATCAGCATACTGAAGATAAAGATAAATTCTTCAATTCATTTTTTACAAAACTTGCGGGTACTACTCAACTTCAGCAACAAATAGAAGAAGGTCTTAGCGCTGAAGAAATTCGCGAAAGCTGGAAACCGGGATTAGCAGAATTTTCAGAAAAACGAGAAAAATATTTACTATATTAAGGGGAAATTATTCTCCTTATGATCGACCTAGAAACTTCCGGCTTTTGGCTTTCGGCCTTTATGGTGGCGCTCCTGGTGCTGCCGGTGCTGGCTCTTGCCAGTTTGTTGAGACAAAATTTTAAGGGGCGACATCGCCTAATCTGGGTACTGATTATAATTTTTCTGCCTTTCTTCGGGCCAATATTGTATTTTTTAATAATCAAAAATTACAAGAAATTTAATCTCAGAAAAAGAAGGTTTAGACAACCGTCTTAGGCTTTAATCCTCCTCTTCATCTCTTCTACAATATTATATGCAGCAGGACAAATAGCGGTGTTTTTTATGGTAAGATTGGAAATCTTATGAAAGTCCTTCCTATCGGTATGCGGGAATTCCCTGCAGGCTTTCGGCCGTACTTCATAAATAAGGCAATAATTATCAGGGGCCAGAAAAGCACAAGGCACTTGCTGTAGGACATAATCATTATCTTCATCTATACGAAGATATTGCTCGATAAACTGCTGCGGTTTCAGTTTAAAATGTTTGCTTATTCTTTCAATATCCTTGTTCGTGAAAAGGGGCCCGGTGGTTTTACAGCAATTGGCACAATCCAGGCAATTGGTGCGGGAAAATTCTTCCTCGTGAAGCTCCTGCATCTGCCGGTCCAAATCCTTTGTTGGCTTTTTCCGAAGCCTCGAAAAAAACTTCTTATTTTCCTTATGCTTATCTTTGGCCCGCTCCGGGAGATTGTTTAGAATTTCCTCCATTTTGCAAAGATATGAATAACAAAACACCAGATAAAGATATCTTCGGAAAAGCGATCTCCGCTTTTTATTATAACAAAGACGACACGCCTATCCAGGTACATTCCCCGGATTTTGATGATGATCTTATCCCTGTTCCCTATTTATTCAGAAAATATTCTGAAATGCCTCCTTTAGAACAAAAAGCACTTCAACTCTGTTCCGGGCGGGTTCTCGACGTGGGCTGCGGCGCCGGAAGTCACGGTCTCTATCTTAAGAATGAAAAGAAACTGAAACTTACGGGAATAGATACTTCTGCAGCTGCCGTTGAAATCGCGGGTTTAAGAGGACTTAACGATGCCCGAAAAGTCGATTTTTTCGATCTTCAGGATGAAAAGTTTGACACTATTTTAATGCTGATGAATGGCAGCGGAATTATTGGAAAACTGGCCAATCTGGATATCTTTTTCGCTCAGGCCAGAAAGCTGCTCTCTCCTAAAGGAAAAATCCTCATGGATTCCTCAGACCTGAGTTTTCTTTTTGATAAAGATGAAGATGGTGGTATTTGGGTTGATCCTACCCGGGGCTATTACGGCGAAATTGAATTTCAGCTTAGCTATAAAGGTGAAAAAGGAGCATGGTTCAACTGGCTTTATATCGATTTTAATTCCCTGCAGCTGGCCGCCGAAACGAACAATTTCACCTGCAACCTCCTGAAAAAAGGGGAACACTACGATTATTTAGCTGAATTGAAGCTACAAACGCTTTAAATTTCTATTTTTACTAAAAATTGAATATTCCACGAATGCTTAAAATAAATCACCTGGCGCTGTTTTTATCGCTGTTCCTGGTATTATCCTCTTGTACCTCTGATAATACTAACGATGAAAATAAAATCAATAAATCGGCTAACCTGCTAGGATTAGGGGATTCAGCAAAAGATTTACTTAGTGACGAGCGATATACTTCTATGAATATTGAGATTGCTTATGTTACCGGCTATGCCCCCTCCCAGGAGGCGATCGAGCAGTTCAGTAATTTTCTGGAAAAGCGTGTCTATAAACCCGATGGAATTCAAATTTCTCAACGGGCTGTTGAGTCTTCAGGAAAGGCCCCTTTTGATATTGAAGAAGTAGCGGCAATTGAAAGAGACCTTCGGGAGAATTATAATGTAGGAGATGAGATTGCAGTTTTTATTTATTTTGCCGACGGAAGCAGTGAAAAAGATGAGGACAACCGCTTTGTGCTGGGCTCAGCCTTTAGAAATACTTCTATGGTGATTTACGGAGAAACTATTAAAGATTTCGCCCAACGTCCCAACGCTCCTTCCAAAGCCGATATTGAAGCTGCAACCCTGAATCATGAATTCGGACATCTTTTTGGCCTTGTTGACCTGGGCACCGAACCTCAGTCAGATCATGAAGATGAAGAATATGCCGGGCATTGTAATGTCCCAGGATGCCTGATGCAAGCCTCTATAGAATTTGGCGGCGGAATTGTTGACGTAATCGACGGTGGTAATATCCCCGATCTTGATGACCAATGCGTTTTTGACCTTCAGAATAACGGAGGAAAATAGTCCGGTTCGCGGTTATGAGTTCTCAGTTGTCAATTCTCAGCCTTAAAACGAATTTCGAATCAACGAACTAACGAATCACGATTACACCAATCCTAATTCGCCACCTCGCTAATAAACTTGATCCGGTACAACCTTAGTTCTTCATCGTCGTAATCTCCATCAAATTCTTCTATTGCTGCGTCTATCTTATCGGTTTCAGCATCAATAAAATATTCATGAAGTTCTTCCTGCTGGTCCTCATCCAGGATCTCATCAATCCAATAATTGATATTAAGCTTGGTACCACTATACACAATCGCTTCCATTTCCTTAATGAATTCAGACATCTCCATTCCCTTAGCCGAAGCGATATCATTTAGCGGCAGTTTTCTATCTACATTCTGAATGATATAAAGTTTTAAAGCCGAGTTGGCTCCGGTAGATTTCACCACCAGATCATCGGGTCTTAATATTTCGTTATCTTCTACATACCGGGCGATAAGTTCTACAAATTCTTTCCCGTACTTTTTGGCCTTGCCTTCTCCTACCCCATAGATATTGGAAAGTTCTTCCATACTTATTGGGTATTTCAGAGCCATATCTTCCAACGAAGGATCCTGAAAAACTACAAATGGCGGCACTTCCAGTTTTGTGGCTACCTTCTTTCGAAGTTCCTTTAGCATTTTCACCAGGGTTTTGTCCACCCCACCACCGGCAGATTGAGTCTTAGCTGAAACCCCTTCGGTAATACTATCGAAAATATGGTCTTCTGTCATCATAAATGACTCCGGATTTTTTAAATATTCCAGGCCTTTGCCGGTGATTTTAATCACCCCGTAGGTTTCAATATCTTTTTTGAGATAGCCCGCAACAAGAACCTGTCTTATTAGCGCCATCCAGTATTTTCCGTCACGGCTTTTTCCCTTCCCAAAAAGCGGGTGTTCATTAGTTCTATGCGATAAAATAACCGCATTGGATTTTCCGATAAGGGTTTTAACTACTTCCTTAGCCTTGTAAAGTTCTTTCGTTTCTTTTACGGTATTCAGCAAAAGCTCCACCTCTTCCTTAGCCTCGTGTTTTTTCTTGGGATACCTTACGTTATCGTCCATGGCAGCTCCATCTCCGGTTTCGCTGTCAAATTCTTCACCGAAATAATGAAGAATGAATTTTCGTCTCGAAACAGAAGTCTCAGCATAGCCCACAACTTCCTGTAAAAGAGCATGACCTATTTCCTGTTCGGCTACCGGTTTCCCGCTCATGAACTTCTCAAGCTTCTCGATATCTTTATAGGAATAGAAGGCAAGACAATGCCCTTCTCCCCCGTCACGACCGGCTCTCCCGGTTTCCTGGTAATAACTTTCTATACTTTTTGGAATGTCGTGATGAATCACAAACCGCACATCGGGTTTATCAATGCCCATCCCGAAAGCTATAGTCGCCACTACCACATCTATATCTTCCATCAGGAACATATCCTGATGTCTGGAACGGGTTTTTGCATCCAGCCCGGCATGATAAGGCACGGCTTTTATTCCGTTTACTTGAAGGGTTTGGGATAATTCTTCCACTTTCTTCCGACTCAAACAATAGATGATTCCCGACTTCCCTTCGTTCTGTTTGACAAATCGAATGATATCGGCATCTACATTTTTAGTTTTCGGCCTTACTTCGTAGTATAGATTAGGACGGTTAAAACTCGCCTTAAATGTATTAGCATCGGGTATCCCCAGGTTCTTCAGAATATCTTCCTGAACTTTGGGCGTAGCCGTGGCTGTAAGTGCGATAATTGGAATATTATCTCCAATTCGCTTTATTATTTGTCTAAGATTTCGATACTCCGGCCTAAAATCATGTCCCCACTCGCTTATACAGTGAGCTTCGTCTATGGCCAAAAAGGATATTTTTTGCTTCTTGAGGAAATCCACATAATCTTCCTTCGTAAGGGATTCAGGAGCTACATATAATAATTTGGTTACCCCGTTGGCGATATCTTCTTTCACCTGCCGGACCTCGGTCTTGTTCAGGGAAGAATTTAAAACATGGGCAACGCCGTGTTCCGAGGAAATTCCGCGAATAGCATCTACCTGGTTTTTCATTAAAGCGATAAGGGGCGAAACTACAATTGCCGTACCTTCTTCAATCAACGCAGGGAGTTGGTATGTTAGGGATTTCCCTCCTCCGGTAGGCATTACCACAAAGGTATTATTTCCGTTAATAATACTGGTAATCACCTTTTCCTGAAGCCCTTTGAATTGGCTGAATCCAAAGTACTTCTTTAGCTGTTGGTGTAAATCAATTTCCTTCAAACTCATTCAATTGTGTTACAATTTTACATACATTTGCAAACTAAAGATACATATTTCTTTAAACCCACAATTCATAATTTTATCTATTTTGAAACTCCAGGAAAAAATTCTGAACACTGCCAAAGATACCATTTCCATTGAAGCCAAAGCGATTGCAAACCTAGAATATCTTATTGATAATGAATTCGTCCAGGCGGTAGAAAAAATATACCATTCCAAAGGAAGAGTTGTAGTTACCGGAATAGGTAAAAGCGCCATTATCGCCAGTAAGATTGTGGCTACTTTAAATTCCACCGGAACCCCTGCCATCTTTATGCACGCAGCCGATGCCATTCATGGTGACCTTGGAAATATTCAGCAGGATGACGTGGTGATCTGTATTTCTAAAAGCGGGAACAGCCCTGAGATCAAAGTCCTGGTTCCTTTCATAAAAGACTTCAAAAACCCCTTAATCGGGATCACGGGCGATAAAAATTCATATCTGGGCCAGGAGGCAGATTATGTGCTTAATTCTTATGTAGAAAAGGAAGCCTGCCCTAACAATCTTGCTCCTACCACAAGCACAACCGCACAAATGGTATTGGGTGATGCCCTGGCTATTTGCCTGGTAAATCTGAAAGGCTTTTC
The DNA here is from genome assembly GCA_035468275.1 of Salegentibacter sp. Taxonomy (GTDB): domain Bacteria; phylum Bacteroidota; class Bacteroidia; order Flavobacteriales; family Flavobacteriaceae; genus Salegentibacter. The sequence goes on along the minus strand of DATISX010000055.1, from coordinate 4,046 downwards.
CCGAAAAGACTTTGCCAAATACCATCCGGGAGGCTCGCTTGGTAAAAAACTCTACCTGCGGGTAAGAGATATTACGGTTCAGAATCAGAAACCGGCTGTATCTCCGGAAACTTCGGTTACCGATGCTATTATAGAAATTTCAGAAAAAATGCTTGGGGTAACCGCAGTATTGGAAAACGATAAAATTATCGGAATAATTACCGATGGGGACATCAGACGAATGCTAAAAAATTCCACCGAATTCAAGAACCTCACCGCAAGAGACATCATGAGCGCCAATCCAAAGACTATTAATCAGGATACCCTGGCCGTGGATGCCCTGGATATGCTCGAACAAAATAAGATCTCCCAGCTTCTCGCCGTGGAAGATGATAAATATGCAGGTGTAGTCCATATTCACAACCTAATGAGAGAAGGTATTTTATAATGAAGCAACTTGGAACCCCACACGATGAGATGTCTTTTTTAGATCATCTGGAAGATCTGCGCTGGCACCTTATTCGCGCTACATTAGCCGTGGTAATTGCAGGTACTCTTGCCTTTCTGGCAAAGGGATTCATCTTTGATGTTCTGCTTTTTGGCCCCAGTAAAGGCAATTTCTTTTCTTACGATATTCTATGTCGAATCTCTACAGCCGTTGGAATAGATGGAGGTTTTTGTTTTGAAGAAATGCCTTTCCGAATCCAGAGCAGAACTATGGGCGGACAGTTCTCGGCTCACATCTGGACTTCAATTACTGCCGGATTCATTATTGCTTTCCCTTATGTGATCTACGAATTCTGGAAATTTGTAGCCCCGGCAATGCATAATAACGAACGCCGTTACGCAAAAGGATTTATCTTTATTTCCTCTCTCCTGTTTTTTACGGGAGTACTTTTCGGTTATTATGTGGTAACCCCGCTTTCAATTAATTTCCTCGGAAAATACCAGGTTAGCGATACCGTCTTCAACGATTTTGACCTGAGTAGTTATATTGGCCTGGTAAGAGCTTCAGTTCTGGCAAGCGGACTCATCTTTGAGCTTCCCATAGTAATGTATTTTCTTACTAAAGTCGGGATCGTAACCCCAGATTTCCTTATTAAATACAGGAAATACGCCCTGGTGCTAGTGCTAATCCTTTCAGCAATCATTACCCCACCAGATATTGTAAGTCAGATAATTGTGGCTATTCCGGTGCTTATTCTTTATGAAGTTAGCATCCTGATCTCCAAAGTGATCTATAAGCAGGAACAACGAAAATTAAAAAAACAAGGCTATGAAAAATAAAGTAGAAGAGTTCAATGAGTACCGCGCTCAGATGAACGATAAGATCCTTAGCGAAAACAACAAGGTTCTGAAAAGAATTTTTAACCTGGATACCAACGCCTTTACAGAAGGCGCCCTGGATAAAAAAACCAAGGAACTCCTTGGCCTGGTGGCATCGCTGGTACTTAGATGTGACGATTGTGTGAAATACCATCTTGAAAGTAGTTACAAAGCAAAGATAACTCGCGAAGAGGTTATGGAAACCCTCAGCATAGGCACCCTGGTAGGTGGAACTATCGTGATCCCTCACCTTCGAAGGGCTTTTGAATACTGGGAGGAGCTGGAAGAAGTGAAGGAATAGGCTTGGGAATTAATATCCTCGGGGCATGCCCCAGCGCTATGAACTAGAAAATACCATTAAAATTTTGAACAAGCTTCGGGGAATTAAACCCTCAAATGAGGGATTAATGTATCTTTTGCAGAAACCAGCATGCTACTGGACCCATAAATAATTTTAACCCTGCAAGGGTTTAGAACCCTTGCAGGGTTTTGCAGGGTTTTTGCAGGGTTTTAAAAAAAATAAATACAGGATGAAATTACGCGCCGATAACTTAGTAAAAAAATACAAAGGCAAAGCAGTTGTAAAAGGTATCTCCGTAGAGGTTAACCAGGGAGAGATCGTTGGGCTTCTTGGACCTAACGGAGCGGGGAAAACCACTTCCTTTTACATGATCGTAGGCCTTATAAAACCTAACGGCGGTAAGATATTTCTCGATGAAACCGAGATCACTAAGTTCCCAATGTACAAACGCGCGCAATACGGAATTGGCTACCTCGCACAGGAAGCTTCGGTTTTCAGGAAGCTAAGCATCGAAGATAATATTATGAGCGTCCTGGAACTTACCGATCTTTCTAAAGAAGAACGCCACCTGAAGATGGAAACCCTAATCGAGGAATTCGGTTTAAGTCATATCCGGAAAAACCGGGGAGATCTCTTAAGTGGTGGGGAACGCCGGCGTACCGAAATCGCACGAGCCCTGGCCACCAACCCCAAATTTATTCTGCTCGATGAACCTTTTGCCGGAGTTGATCCAGTTGCGGTAGAGGATATTCAGCGTATCGTGGCTCAGTTAAAGAACAAGAATATCGGAATCCTGATCACAGACCATAATGTACAGGAAACCCTTGCTATTACCGACCGTACTTATCTTATGTTTGAAGGTAGCATCCTGAAGCACGGAAGTCCCGAAGAACTTGCTGAAGATGAAATGGTACGAAAAGTATACCTCGGAAAGAATTTCGAGCTTCGGAAGAAAAAGATCTTTGATTAGTTTTTAGTTATTCCGTTTTAAATCTTCTCCTTCTCCTTTGCCGGCACCAGTACCGAAAGCAATACATAGCTTACAATTATAAGTGGAATAGCGATAAATCTGAACAATACGATCAGCACCAGGCATAAAAGCAGGAAAAAATAGCGCAACTTATTATTGGCAAAAGACCAGTCACTGAATTTTAGCGCGAAGAGTTTAATCTCGGCATTCAGCAAATAACAGCTCAGCAAGCTTAAGGCGATAAGGAACCATTCGTTCAGCAATAATGAAGAAATAAACTCCCCGGGTTGAAAGGTCAGGATTAAAGGCAAACTTAATATCAGCATCGCATTTGCCGGAGTTGGCAGTCCGATAAATGAGTCGGTTTGGCGATCGTCTACATTGAATTTCGCCAGCCTGAAAGCCGAAGCCAGGGTAATAAATAACCCAACAAGCGCCAAAGTATTAAAATTCCATTCCCACCAGGTTCCCTGTATGCTCCATTCGGTGGTGGTAGCTGCTCCCGGATTAGGAAGCGCCTTGTTCAGCATCTGGTACATCACAATTCCGGGTACAACTCCACTAGTCACAACATCGGCCAGGGAATCCAGCTGCAAGCCCACCTCACTTTTTACATCCAATGCTCTGGCTGCAAGTCCGTCAAAAAAATCAAAAAAAACTCCCGCTGCAACAAAAACAGCCGCCATAATTAAATTTCCCTGTACGGCAAATATCACCGCTATGCTTCCGCTAAGGAGATTCAGATGGGTAATGAAGTTCGGAATGTATCTGTTGATGCCCATTGGTTTAGTTTTTGGTAAAAATACTAAAAATCAAGAACCTCAGGGAAAGCCCACGAAGTATGCATTGAAAATTTATTTTGGTCAATAGTGGCAAGCCCTGGAGTATTTAAATCTCGATTATCGATTTAATTTTAGAAGTTTAGCAGTAATTAAATTTTCCAAAAATGGGAAGTCTGCAGCATTTTTCTTTAAGCCGACTTAAAAACAAGCCACAGTTTCCTATTTTTGAAAAGAATATCAAAATATGAAGAATTTTCTTTACGCCCTTCTCTCCGGAATTTTACTTGCCCTGGCCTGGCCTACCTATGGTTTTCCGCTGTTGCTGTTTTTCGCCTTCGTTCCCCTGCTCTATGCAGAATTTAAACTGCGGAATTTCTCTAAGCGATTAACAGGTTGGAAAGTCTTTGGACTCTCCTACCTGAGTTTCTTTATCTGGAACCTGATCACCACTTACTGGATATATTTCAGTACAGCTTTTGGAGGCGCTTTTGCAATTCTGGTGAACTCCCTGCTTATGGCCTTAGTTTTCATGTTATATCACGTGGTGGCCAAACGCACCGGTTTTGGCGCTTCAGCAACTTTCCTGGTGAGTATCTGGATGGTCTTTGAAAAACTTCACCTCAACTGGGAATTTTCCTGGCCCTGGCTTAACCTGGGTAATGCCTTTTCCGAATATCATAATTGGGTG
>DATISX010000054.1:0-2803 GCA_035468275.1 Salegentibacter sp. | reverse complement strand
CTAATTAATTCTTCAATGAAAGTGCCTTCGAATCCTGTTAAAACAAATAAGATAATAGAGTAATCGAAAAGGTTATACAATATTCCTATCTTTGAAGGGTGCTGAAGATACATCAAATAAAAGCTTCTATTCTTTTGGGATTATTCTCTCTGATGTTATTACATCAGATCATCCCTCATCTTCATCATGAACACAGCTCTAAACACGATCATTCTGAATTAGAACATGCCCATTCTCATGATCATCAGCAAGAAGACGAACCAGACGAAACTAATAGTCTATTTTCTTTTTTGTTGGCCATGCATTCGCATATAGGGGGTAATTCAGAAGTTCCTGTTGTAAAAACTTCAACTGAACAGATAACTCCGAAAAAAGAAAAAACCGAAAATCCGGTACTTCAGAATTTCTTCCGGGAAATTGCTTTTTCAGAAGATGAAGGTGCCGATTTTATTGGTAATTATCAACCCCCACCTAAGTATTCCAAACTTTATTTATCACATCGATCTCTGCGGGGACCACCCCATAAGGTTTAATCGCTCATCATTGTCTCTGTTTTTATACAGTTCCCAAGCTCTATTACTAGATTAAATTAAAATAAAGATTATGTACAGATATATAGTTTCTGCTGTCTGCGGATGCCTTATCTCTTTAGGATCAATGGCCCAGGAAAACGGAGTTCAGGGTATTCTGGAAGAGATAAGCAGGAATAACAGGCAGCTTAAGGCTTATGAATCTTTTGTAGACACTCAGAATTTGAGTAACAAGACTGAAAATAACCTCCCCGATCCGGATTTTGCTGCCTTTTACCTTCCTTTTGGTAACCATCAAACCGATGATTATTATGAATATCAGATTTCTCAGCAGTTTGAATTCCCTACAGTCTATGGCGCCCGAAGCAAAAGAATTGAAAAACAAAAAGAGTTACTGGACCTGGATTATAAAATAATGCGGCAGGTGGTTCTTCTCGAAGCTAATAAAGCACTTCTCGAGTTGCAAAATTTCCAAATGCGCAAAGAACTGGAGCAAAAAAGGGTTGAGCAGGCAAAACAGGTGTATGACCAGATGCAGCGTTTATTTGATGCAGACCAGATTGGGATCCTGGATGTGAACAAGGCAAAGGTTGCCTGGTTACAGGATCAATTTGGTTTGGAACAACTGGAAACGGACATCAAAAACACATTAAACGAGCTTCAGAAATTGAACGGTGGAAACCCCATTGCTGTTCATCAGGTTCAAATCCTTGAAGATTGGGAATTGCCTGAAATACAGGAAATTTGGGAAGAGAAACTTACTAAAGATGTGGAGGTTCAAATCTTTAATGCCCGCCAATCGCTTGCCGAGCAACAGGTAAAACTTGAAAGGAATCAGGTACTGCCGGATCTTACCATTGGCTATAACTACCAGGGTGTTAATTCCAGTAATTACTCCGGTGTTTTAGGAGGGCTTTCCATTCCCTTATGGAATAGCAGGAATAAAGTAAAAGCAGCCGAAGCCAATTTGGAGTATACACGTGAAAATACCGGTGCTGAAACTGCTGAACTATATACCAGGTTCCAGCAAGACTATGAGCGATACCAGTTATTAAAGAGAAAATACGAGGAATATCAGAGCACTTTTAAGGATCTGAATTCCGAAGAACTCTTATTTAAAGCATATGAACTTGGGGAATTGTCTTTTCTGGATTATTACCGGGAAGTCCAATTTTACAGGCAGGCATATAACAGAATGCTGGAAATGCAAAAAGAGCTTTTTCAGCTAAAAGCAGAACTTTTAAAACATCAACTATAAACTTAAAAATAAACAAAATGAAAATCAAGAATCTATTTTTCGCAGCCGTATTAATATTCAGTTTTTCAGCATGTAGAGAAACTGCTAATGCAGACCATGGACATGAGCATGAAGAAGGAGCCGATGCTCATTCTCACGAAGAAGCGGAACATGGCCATCCCCACGATGACGAAGGTGGACATATGGAACAGGAAGAGTTCAAGGTAGGTCAGGACTCGTTGGTTCAACCGGTAAAATCCACTCATCATACTCATAAGGATGGAACCGAGCACGATGAGCACGATGATCTCTAAAATCCAAAAATCACATATGAAATAAGCATAACGGAAACTCGATACAAATACCAATGAACCTGACTGCCGGCAGGCAGGGATATGCGAATTGCTCCCGATGGCTATCGGGAGAAGACCGTTACAAAACAATTAATATCAACATATGAAATACTTAATAATTGTGTTTATATCACTTTTCCTGTTTTCCTGTGGAAATAGTGGAGAAGAAGAAGACCATGCCCACGATGCAGATGGAAATCACCTAAGTTCCGGGGTTCCGGCGATAAGCAAAACCATCTGGACAGACCTGACGGAACTTTTCGTAGAGTTTCCGGCTTTGGTAGCAGGAAAAACAAGCAAATTTGCTGCACATTTTACCGTGCTGGACAAGCACCGGCCGGTTCGGGAAGGCTCCGTGACCGTTAGTCTTATAAAAGGGGAAAGCGGAATACGTCATACAGCAGAAGCGCCCTCGTCCCCGGGGATTTTTTCCCCGGCTTTACAACCCAAAGAGGCAGGAATTTACGACCTGGTTTTTGATCTAAAAACCCCTCAATATTCAGATAGGATCGTTATCCAAAACGTACAGGTTTATGCCTCAGATGCCGAAGCATCACAAAACTTATCGGCCGCAGAAGATGATGGCGGGATCAGCTTTTTAAAGGAACAAGCCTGGAAGATCGATTTTCAAACAGAACCCGTTATTGAAGGTGAAGTTTTTGATATCGTCAATACATCTGGAG
>DATISX010000053.1:0-4940 GCA_035468275.1 Salegentibacter sp. | reverse complement strand
TTTTCAAAATCAAAATAGGAAGCCTGGTGCTTTGGGATACATAAGTATAAGAAAAAAATCCAGAATATAAATAGGGTGAAACCGCTAATTTTTTCGCTTTTATTTTTTCAGATTAATGCTCAATACAGGAAGATCGAAGTGGTTGATAATATTCTCTGTAACTCCCGGACTGAAAATGCTCCCTAAATCGGAATGTTGGTGAGTAATAGTTGCGAGCATATCCGGATTTTCCGAAGAAATATACATCCCAATTCCACGTTCCTCGTTTCTGGCGTTGAAAACGAAGCGTTTTTCTTTTACATCGGTTTGCTGACTCAGGAATGCATCCATTGCCTGTTCTATCTGATTGCTTTCCATAAAATTATATGGGGTATTGATGTAAACCACATCTATTTCCAGGCCTAATTTTTTTATGAGTTCCAGGATCTCGATAAAGCTCTCCCGGGATTCATCCTGGAAGTCAGAGGCGATGCCTATTTTTTTTATAGGAGCCGGTCTGTCGGTTTTTTTTACGGAAAGTATAGGAACCGGAGAGTGTTTTAAAACTCGATGGGTATTGCTGCCCATAAGCTTTGCCATCCCTTTTTCACCGTGAGTTCCCATTACCACCAGGCAGTATTTTTCTCTGCTGATATAATTCTGAATTTCTTCAATTCCCTGGTTGAATAAGAGCAGGGAATTTGCTTCTACTCCAAGTTTTTCTGCCCGGCGTTCCAGTTTTAGCAAAGCATCCTTAGCATCTCCTATAGCTTCTTTGGTTTCAGGATATAGTCTTTCCTTTTCAAGTGACAGTTTACTCCAGTCTACCGGAGTGTTAATGAGATGCAGAAAACTAACTTCAGAATTTAATTTTTTAGCAAGCTCTAAACCAATATTGGCAGCGTGATTTGCACAATCGGAAAAGTCGGTGGGTATAAGAACACGTTTCATAAACTGGAATTTTAAATTAAATCATACCGGTGAACATAGATAAAGTTAAGTCTTGGATAGACTTTTTAAAATGATTTAAATCATTTTTGAATTCCTGTGTCCTTCAGTTTAATTTTGAAGGTCTTCAAAAACTTCTAATTTTGCTGCCTATGGAAACAGATAATCTGGAGCAGGGCTTTTTTGGAATAGGAATTCAGAATGGGAAAACCCCTGAAAATCTTGGCGTGCTTTGGCGATCTGCCCAGAATATGGGAGCCAGTTTTATTTTTACCATTGGAAATCGCTACGAAAAACAAGCCTGCGACACTCATAAAGCTGTAGGGGCAATGCCTTATTTTCATTATGAAAGCTTTGAAGATTTCTATGCGCATTTGCCCAAAGGGGCAATGTTGGTGGGCGTGGAACTTACAGAAACAGCGCTGCCCCTGGAGAGTTTTAAGCATCCGCGCCGCTGTGTCTACCTTCTGGGCGCCGAAGATCACGGCCTTTCCAATCTGGCTATTGAAAAAGCCCATCACCTGGTGAAATTCAATTCTAAACTCAGTTTAAATGTTTCAGTAGCCGGAAGCATCGTGATGTATGACCGCGGGATGAAAACCGAATTCTCTACCTAAACCCGAAAGTCTTCAGTAAAAATTGGATATTTTAAGGCTTTCATTAAATTAGCGGGGATTTAAAACTAAACTCAAAATAATGAAGATCTTTTCAAGACTGATGTTGTCTTTTGCCGTAGCAGGAATGTTTGGCATCACGACAACCGCCCAGGAAGCTGTGGAAAACAACCAGGCCGATTTCGATGAATTTATGGACCGAAGCGGGAATAAATATCGCTCGGCTACCGGAAAACCGGGCCCCGATTACTGGCAGAATGAAACCGATTATGATATCGAAGCTAGCCTTGATGACCAGGAACATACCATTACCGGAAAAATCACGCTTACTTACACAAACAACAGCCCCGAGGCTCTGGATTTTATCTGGATGCACCTGGAGCAAAACCGGTTCACCGAAGATTCCCGGGGTACTTTAACCACTCCAATTCAGGGAAATCGTTATAATGGTGATATCGAAGGAGGCTACACTATTTCAAATCTTGAAGCAAAAGTAAAGAGAAGCAGCTCTAATGAATACCTTATCGACGACACCAGAATGCAGGTTTTCTTTGAAGAACCTATTCCTGCAAAAGGAGGGAAGGCAACCGTTTCGATGAACTTTACATATAAAATTCCTGTGGAAGGAATGGATAGAATGGGACGCCTTGATGTTGAAGATGGAACGATTTACGCCCTGGCACAGTGGTTTCCGCGTGCAGCCGTTCTGGATGATGTGGAAGGCTGGAATATAGAACCATACCTTGGTGCAGGAGAGTTTTACCTGGACTATGGTGACTATGATTATAAAATTACCGCTCCTGCCAGCCATATTGTGGTGGGTTCGGGTACGCTGCAGAATCCTAGACAGGTATTGTCTTCTACAGTAAAAGAAAGATGGGATCAGGCAGCGAAAAGCGATACCACTGTTTACCTTATAAAGCCTGAAGAGGTGACCGATATGTCTTTAAGAGCAAAACAGGAAGGCACACTTACCTGGCATTATAAGATTGAAAACGCTCGAGATGTCGCTTTTGGCTCATCTAAAGCCTTTATCTGGGATGCAGCGAGGATCAATCTGGCAGACGGAAAAACTGCGCTGGCACAATCGGCTTATCCTAAAGAAAGCGATGGAGATGGCGCCTGGGGTCGTTCTACCGAATATTCAAAGGCCTCGGTAGAGCATTATTCTGAAAAATGGTTTGAATATCCTTATGGCGGAGCTGTGAATGTTGCTGCCGATATTGGCGGAATGGAATATCCCGGCCTGAATTTCTGTAGCTATAAAAGCGAAGGTGCATCGCTATGGGGAGTAACCGATCATGAATTTGGGCACAACTGGTTCCCTATGATCGTGGGATCAAACGAAAGACGTTACGCCTGGATGGACGAAGGTTTCAATACTTTTATCAACTATTATAGCACCAAAGAATTTAACGATGGGGAATATCCTGCCCGACTTAGCCAGACCAGAAACATGGTAGGCTGGTTCACAAGTGAGGAAAGGGAAGGTATAGATACCTACCCGGATGTAACCAATCTTAGAAATCTTGGAATGACGGCTTACTACAAACCGGCCATAGGATTGTTGCTGCTTCGGGAATATATTATTGGAGAAGAGCGTTTTGACAATGCTTTTAAATCATATATCGAATCCTGGGCATACAAACATCCGCAACCGGCCGACTTCTTTAATCATATGGAGAGTGTTACCGGTGAGAACCTGTCCTGGTTCTTTAAGGGGTGGTTCTACGGAACAGGAAATATAGATATCGCCCTTACCGGAGTTCAGGAGTATCAGGGGAATTATGTAGTGAGCCTTGCTAACCGTGGTGAAATCCCAATGCCGGTGGTGATGGAGATTACTTACGAAGATGATTCTTCTGAAATCGTTAAGCTTCCCGTGGAGATCTGGCAGCGTGGCGATTCATGGAATTATCTTCATAGAACCGATAAAAGCGTGAAAGGCGTGGAACTTGATCCTGAAAAATTATTGCCGGACGTTAATTTCTCTAACGATGCCTGGCCACAGTCCATTTACGGGAATTAAGCTTTCAAATTGATAAATTATAAGGGCTGCCTGATTTTCAGGTAGCCTTTTTTATGTTCCTGTTTTTCCTTCGGAATTAATAAATTCCGATATTTATGCTGAAAATTTTCAGAAATGGATAATACAGAAATAATTGATAAAATAAAGGAAGAGATTACCAAAACCGAAGCCCAGGTGATCAAATACAGGGAACTAACAAAACCTATCTCCCCGGAAAATGCTATCGGCCGCGTGTCCAGAATGGATGCCATTAATAATAAAAGCGTAAATGAAGCCGCCCTCCGGCAGACGGAACAAAAGCTCAAGGATTTGAATAGGGTTTTGGATAAGGCCGGGAGCAAGGACTTTGGGATTTGTGTGAAATGTAAAAAACCCATCCCCGTTGGGAGGCTTATGATAAGACCCGAAAGCCTACTCTGTGTAAATTGCGCCAGTTAATTTTGATATTAAACTCCATGGGCGTAACATTTACTTTTTATTTCCGTCTTCTAAAGAAAAACCCAATGCGCTCAGTTTATATTTTTTTCTTTTTAATTTTTCTTTCGATTTCCCCAACGATCGCGCAGGAATATGCTGCCCGAATTCTGGATGAAAAAACCCGGGAAGCCATTCCTTTTGCCACGGTTCAGTATGCCCCGAATAAAGGGGTTATTTCCAACGATGAAGGGAAGTTTGGTTTTATCGCCGAATTGCATGAAGATGATTTGATTAAGATATCTTCTCTGGGTTACGAGCCTATGGAGATTTCAGTGCTGAACTTCAAGGATTCTCTTATTTTTCTGAAGCCACAGAGTATAAAACTCGATGATGTTTTTTTGAGTAACAAAAACCTGTCGGCTGATGAGATCCTGGAACGAATAAAGGAAAATATCGATATAAATTACGATCTGGATTTTTCCCGAAAAAGATTCTTTTTCAGGGAATCACAGCTTAGCAACGAAAGTAGATTTGATCTGAAGGTTAAGGAAAGCACGATTCCGGAGCTCAACCAGGAGCTTATGAATGAAGTCACTGCCAGCATTCCCAGGCAAAGCGATTCGTATAAGGAAATACTGGGTGATTTTTACGGGAACTACGATTTACAGAAAATCCAATTGATCAAAGCCGCTGATCTTCATAATCCGCAAAACCTGGCAGATCTTAAGGAATTGAATCAAAGACTGGAACAAATTTTTCAGGAGAATATAAAGAGCAATTCCTTTTTGAAGATCAAATCGGGTATCCTGGGGGTAAAAGTAGATGCCGATGAATTTGCTGAAGATATGCAAGAAGAGAAACCCGATGCTGAAAAAACTCCGGAGGAACTAAAGAAGCAAAAATTTCAGCAGCAAAAAGATTTAGGAACCTTTGCAAATTCAAGGATAAAAAGC
>DATISX010000052.1:0-5297 GCA_035468275.1 Salegentibacter sp. | reverse complement strand
ACTTTAAATTCCTGATTTTAGAAAATATTCCCCCTACCAAATCGCTTCGGCTGAAAAACACTACAAAAAAAGTGAAAATCGCATTTTCAGATTGTGATTAGGGTCATATTTCAACACATTTCTGTGCCTTTTCTTTGTCTGAAAATAGAAAGCATGACAGCAAGTTTAGATATTAGTGCCCTTCCCGAGGGTCATCCGGTGAAAATTTACTTTGAAGAGAAAGAGCTCATCCAAAAATTGCTGGGAGAACTTGAGGACACAGATCCTGCGGAAGAATCTCAGAAATACTTTAATATTTTCAACCAGTTGCAAAGCATCGAAAGACGATTTGAACGAAAAGAGAATCAGTTATTTCCATTTCTGGAGCAAAAAGGATGGAACGGCCCCAGCCAGGGAATGTGGTCTTTTCACGATAACCTGCGGGAGCAATTCAGATTACTTCGGAAAAAAATCGCCAAGCAGGACTTTAAAAATGTTGCCGCTGATGCCAGGTTCCTAACCAGTGGAATTTATCGCTTGCTGTTGATCGAAGAAGATGTGCTCTTTCCTAATGCTTTGGAAATACTTTCAGAAGAAGACTGGAAAGCGGTGCGCAAAGGGGAAGAGGAAATTGGCTGGATGTTAGCTGAAACTCCGGCCGCTTTTCCGAAAGAAGAAGAATATATACACCCAAGCCAGGATACTACTAAAAGAGAACTCACATTTAGCCTGGAAAACACCTCGCATTATGATGAAGGCTATATGACCGTAGAACAGGTTAATCTGTTATTAAAAACCATGCCTTTGGACATTACCTATGTTGATGAAAACGATAAGGTGATCTTTTACAATCGCGGAGAGGAAAGGGTTTTCCCCAGAAGTGCCGGAATTATAGGCAGGGAAGTGAGATTTTGTCATCCACCTAAAAGTGTAGGAACCGTACTGAAGATCCTGGAGGAGTTTAAAAAAGGCAGCAAAAACGAAGCTTCCTTCTGGATCAATTTCAAAGGCAGACTTATTTATATACGCTATTTCGCGGTAAGAGATGCCGAAAAAATATACAGAGGAGTTATAGAAATGTCCGAGGATATCACCGATATAAAAAATATTGAAGGAGAAAACAGGCTACTGAACTGGGATTAAAAACTCAATATGTTCTTGTAGTTCAAAATTCTTATCTTTAGCTAAATAAGAATTCTGAAGCTATTTTCAGATAAAAATCAATCACTATGAGAGCATTAATATTGGCAGGACTTTTAAGCTTAGCAGGCTTTGGAGCCTCGGCACAGGATACAGAGATCCTGCCCAAGGACATTCAGATCAAAACCGCTACTCTGGCCGTGCCGGAAGAAGACAGAGACGAGGCCATGGTTTATGGTTATGATGAATCAGGGGAAATGGTCGTTTTGAGAGAAGGCAGCAATAATCTGGTTTGTCTTGCCGACGATCCTAACCGAAAAGGAATCAGTGTTTCCTGTTATTCTAAAAAGCTGGATCCTTTTATGGCCCGGGGAAGAGAGTTACAGGCTGAAGGAAAGGAAATGATGGAAGTAAGAGAGACGCGTAGGCAGGAAGCAGAAGACGGAAGTCTAAAATTACCGGATTCTCCCAGTATGACCTATATCCTGAGTGGGGATGAGGAAAATTATAACAAGGAAACCGGAGAACTAAAGGATTCGCATATGCGCTATGTAATTTATATGCCCTACGCAACAACTGAGGAAACCGGACTTCCGGATAAACCACATCTGCCGGGTATGCCGTGGCTTATGGATCCCGGAACACATAGGGCGCATATTATGATCACGCCGCCTAGAGAGCAATAAATAATCTGTAGTGTCTGGTAAAGAATTAAGATCGTTACGCCCATGGCGTAACTGCAAGAATCAAGAACCAAGAATTAATTATAGTTTATTGATAAACATATAGTTGTGATTTTCCATAAGATTTCAATTAACAGTAGACCCGACAACAAGGATAAGTAATATTCCAATCCCGAAACCTGAAAGTTTCGGGATTTTTTATAAGGATCAGAACTTACTTCCTATGCCGGTAGCGGATAGTTCTTAGTTTCCAATACCCCATTTTATAATAGACCAGGGCTACAATTGCGGCCAGAAGATTAGAGATTGGGAAAGACCACCAGATCCCCTCAAAACCAAGCCCGGTATTATTGGAAAGCACAAAGGCAGTAGGGAATCTAATCATCCACAAGGCAAAAACCGAAATCAGCAGCGAGGCCTTAGTAAATCCGGCGCCGTTAAAGACCCCGTTAAGCACCTGCTGCATTCCTAACAAGCCAAAACTGGGTGCCATTATTTTAATAAATAGCGAGCCATCTCTTATCACTTCGGGATCATCAGGAACGAAAAAAGCGGTTACAGGTTCGGCAAAGGCAAACAGCACCAGGCCAATTGCCGTAAGGCCAAAGAAGGCGATTTTTGCACTAAGGTTGCCTATCAGTTCCGCACGTTTGATCTTCCCGGCTCCAATATTCTGACCAACCAAAGTGGTAGTTGCCATTGCAAAGCCCATAGCAGGAACAACGATAAGGCTCAGGATTCGACTGCCAATTCCATAAGCCGCTACCACCTCACTGCCAAAACTCGTTACCAGCATTATAAGCACCGTCATTCCGGCGGCCCGGGTAGACATTTCCATACTCGAGGGAATCCCGATATTGAACATTCGCCGGGTCCAGGGGAAGTCGAATTTCATTTGGCTGAAACTTATGTTAATCCCCATTTTTCCGCGGAAAAGGATAATAAGTCCGATAAGAGCAGACAAGCCCTGAGTAATAATACTCGCTACTGCCGCTCCCGCTACTCCGTATCCGGGAATAGGTCCATAACCAAAGATGAATAAGGGATCGAGGATCAGGTTAAGTAGAACAGTACCTAAAACTACATACATAGGTAATAACACATTACCAATCCCACGCATAAGTGATTGGAACACATAGAACATAAACAGAAAGATGAACCCCCAGGAGGAAACCTGGAAATAACTCACTGAATCCTCCAATATTTCCGGGCCCGCCCCAATAAGTTTCATCAAAGGTGCTGCCGAAAAGTATCCAACAACCGCAAGTAGCACCGAAATAAAGAAAATCACAAAAACGGTTTGGGAACTGCTGTAATTTACCTGCTCCTGGTTATCAGCGCCTTTATACTGGGAAACAATTACGGTTCCCGCCAGGGTTAATCCTGCTCCAAGACTTAAAATAAGAAACAAAATAGGAAAACTAATACTCACCGCAGCCACCGCATCGGCTCCTAAACGTCCCAGCCAGAAAGTATCTATAAGCTGATAGGCAGTCTGGAGGATATTAGCCAGAATTATAGGCCATGCCAGTCCTACAAGGGAATTAAGGATTTTACCTTCGGTGAATTTCACCTGTCTTTTCTTAGCCACGGGAATCAAAGTAGTTTAAGGCTGCAAGTAAGGAAATTATTGATAAAAGCCGCTTCAGGAAACCTGGGAAAAAACCTTTTTTAAGGATAGTTTATAAAAATATGGTGTAGAAATACAGGATATCGGAATCCTTAAAGTATACATAAAAAAGCCTCTTTACTTTTGAAGTGAAGAGGCTCCCTTATTCCGAAGACTTCCTTTTTGGGGGGCTTCGAAAAATCAGGTTAACTAAGTTAGTGAATTTTCCTACAAAAAAGAAAAAGTATTTTAGGAATTTCTTAGGGCATTAATAAGTTCATCCTTGCTCATATCGCTTCGGCCTGCAATGCCCAGCTTTTTAGCCTGATCGTAAAGCTCTTTTTTAGTGCGTTCTTCATACTCATCTGCCTTTCCGCCTTTCTTACCTGAATTGGGGTCGTTGGCGATTCGGGCAGCCTTTTGTTTGCTCATTCCCTGATCCCTCAGTTCTTCATACTGCTTATCGTTCTTAATACTCGGTCCGTGATCTTTAGCCATAACTATTAATTCTGAATTCAAGATAAGAAAATGAAAGGACCGAAAGGTTTAAAGTTTTCATAGAATTTTCTAAATATAACTTTCAAAAACAGTCTTTTAAGCAGCCAGATGCTTCCGAAGAAATTAGTTAAAAAAAGGAACTTTAGGAAAGAAATTGTCTATATTAATAATGTCACCCCGCTGAATATAAAAGAGATGAAACCACACATGAGAGAATCGGTGAAAAGGTTAAAGGAACTATATATTCTGAACAAAAACCTGGAGATATTCTATCTAAAAGTCCGGGAGCGGGAAAAACGCCTTTTTCTTAAGAGTCTGCTTACTCAATTGATTCAGCAAAAGCGGAGGTTTAATAAGGCAATTCAGCTTCATTTAATACGGTATACCAAAGATAACCCCCTTAAAGATGTAAAGCTTTCCGCGGAATCCCGCAACTTTCTCCCGGATGCCGGAAGGCAAAAAATAGAATCGGTTTGTCTAACTTTGGAAATGAACTCTTATAAGCTTTGCCAGGCGGCTCTGGCCCAAACCAGTACTGGAGAGATAAGAGCGACCTTGCTGGAACATAGGCAACAAATGAGAGATATTCTCGAGAATTTGAAGACGATGAATAAATATGTTATTTAGAATTCAGCGCCTATGCCATTTGGTTTGAAAGATCCTCACTGCAATTTGAAGGAATATTGTGAAAACCACTCCAATTGCCAGATGCTGTAAGGCATTGAAAACGCCCAGGGTATAGGAATCGCTAAATCGGGAAGAGTTCCCGAAAATGTTAAGCGCATGCTGGGTGAAATATCCAAATGTGCTAAAGGCTAAAACAAGAAAAAAATAGGTGAGTTTAAAGAAAAAGTTTTCTTTTTGTGTCCATTTATAATATACCGAGACAACCATCATTCCCAACCAGCTTAGCCAGATACTTAATTGGTACGAGGTGATATCACTTCTTAATTCCCCCAGATTTTCTGCTGAAGTAAACAGATCTAAAACCAGATATGCCCGGTAAAGTGGATACAAGAATAGAATGCTGAAAATAAGGAGAAGGAGTTGTCTTTTCTTCATACTTAATAGGTTAAAAATACTATTTTAAAGCAAAAGAAAATCCCGGACCAGATAGCCTCCTAAGGGTCCGGGAGTCTTTGATTGGTTAGATTTTAAGAAGTCAAATTTGTTCTTCAAAACCTACTGAGAAAAAGCAAATTTCGTAAGCATAAAAACAACAATAACTTCTTAATTTTAATAAATTACCTAATAAATTTAGGATTAAAGTAATAATTTATCAATCACTTTAACTTTTTTAACGCATTCCAGATCAAACTTATAGCAAGAAATACCTTTAATCGATGGATCTTCCATTTGGTCGGGATTAAACACAAAAACAACCTTAG
>DATISX010000051.1:0-5590 GCA_035468275.1 Salegentibacter sp. | reverse complement strand
ATCTGTACCCATCAAGGGATCGGCCCAGTCCACCGGGCTGTCAATTTTATTTATAAGAACTTCTTGTGAATAACCGGATTGAATTATGAGGATCACTGCGCATAATCCTGCAAAGAGATTTTTCATATCAGGGGAATGGTTAGATAGTTATTAAAGATATAATAATTTAGTTTTTTAAAAAGTTGCCCAACCATTAATTTTCCATGGATGTTTAAGGGCGAACTCTTTTATTTATTAACCGGCCCTTTTATTTAATTTTATAATCTCCTAAAAAAGAATTTATGCTGCACAAGATCCGGGAATTCAGGAAAGAACTTCATAAACATCCGGAAATTTCGGGGAATGAGGATGAGACCAGATGCCGGGTGAAGGAATTTATAGGAATAAATAATCCTGGAAAAATAATTGAATTTGAAGGCGGCGGACTCGCAGTGATCTACGAATTTTCTGAAGGGCCGGTAATTATGATAAGGTGTGAGTTGGATGCGCTACCAATTGAAGAAACAAATGCCTTCGATTACAGATCTTGCAACAAAGGTGTCTCTCATAAGTGCGGACATGATGGACATATGGCCATTGTTGCTGTGCTGAGCCTTTTTTTAAAAGAAAAACCTTATAAACAGGGGAGAGTCTTTTTGCTATTTCAGCCGGCTGAGGAAACTGGAGAGGGAGCAAAGGCGTTGATGAATGATCCCGGATTCCAACAATTGAAACCCGATTATATTTTTGCACTTCACAACCTGCCCGGAGAATCAATGCATTCGGTGATTTTGGTGGAGGACTATTTTTCTGCCACTGTACAAAGCTTCAAACTGGAATTAATTGGTAAGCATGCCCATGCTTCAGAACCCGAGCATGGCATAAATCCCGCAGAAGCAATTAGTGAACTGATCTCCGGGTTCAGTTCGTTACAGGAGAAGGCACCTGAAAAACGAAATTTTGCACTTTTGACTCCGGTTCATATCAATATGGGCACTAAGGATTACGGCATTTCGGCGGGGATGGGGGAAATGCATTATACTATTCGCACCTGGGATGAAGATGAAATGGTTAGATTGAAAAAAAGAATCAGACAGCAAATCGATGAGGTTTGCAAAGTGGAAAATTTGAAATATTCCATAGAGTGGTTCGATTATTTCCCTGCAAGTAAAAATGATGAGCAGTGCAATAATCACATCAAAAATGCAGCATCCCGTAACGGATTTGCCACAAAATCGCGACCCTTTCCCTTGAAATTTGGAGAAGATTTCGGCTGGTATTCTCAAAAATACAAGTCGGCTATGTTTGGAATAGGTGCAGGAGAAAATACCCCGGCCTTACATCATGCCGATTATGATTTTCCCGATGAGCTTCTTGAAACCGGAATTAAAATGTTTTCCGGAATTATTGATCAAATTCTGGGAGAGTAGTTGCAAACACCCAACTTTCCCGAAGATGAATCTAAATATTCCTCGATGGCTCTGGGTCGAGATTCCTATTATACCTCTCCTTAGGGGAGGTCGGAATTGTTTTTTTTGCAATTTCGGGTGGGGCAAAATATAAAATTCAAAAAATTTTATATTTATCTTTTTACTCTTCCTCCCGTATTTCCTGCGACAACTTCCATTACTTCTTCTACACTTACCAGGTTAACATCACCTACATGGGTATGTTTTAAAGCACAGGCGGCATTGGCAAATTCTAAGGTTGTTTGGTCATCATAATGCTGGAGTCCATAGATAATACCTGCCGCAAATGCATCCCCGGTTCCAATGCGATCTACAACATCTGTGATCTCCAGTTCTGTAGTGATTAGATATTCTTTACCTGTCCATGCTCTGCCATATACTTTTTGCCTTGAAGCACTTTCGCTGGTGCGAACTTTTTCGAATATTTTTTTTATGGAAGGATGAGTTTTTATCAGGGATTTACCGGCCGAAATAAATTCTTCTTCATTATCCTGAAAATCTGATCCAAGAATTTCATTTATTTCACGTGTTCCGCCCAGGATGGTTGTAGAAAGATCAATTAACTCAGCCAATACTTCACGGCTATTTCTTCCATATTTCCAAAGATTACTTCTATATGCTGGATCTGCAGTTACAGTAATTCCCATGCTTCGTGCCTGCTGCAAACCTTTTTTGAGGGTTTGGTAAGCTCCTTCGGATATTCCTGCCGAAATTCCCGACCAGTGAAAGCAGTTGCAATCCTTCAAAATTCTTTCCCATTCGACTTCTTCCGCATTTATATTGGCAAAGCAACTATGAAGTCTGTTATAGATAACCTGACTTCCACGAATTGATGATCCCACTTCCATAAAGTAAATTCCTAATGGATGGTTTACTTTTTTAATTTGAGACACATCAATTGCATATTTCCTTAGAGCCGACAACGCCGCTTCTCCTACAAAATCATTTGAGACATTGGTCACATGCTGTACTTTCAGGCCGAAGTTAGCCAGGGAGGCGGCAACATTCATTTCGGTCCCGCCAAAAAAGAAATCCAGTTTATTAGCTTGCTGAAATTTACGGTTGCCCGATGGTGACAAGCGCATAAGCACTTCTCCAAAAGTAACTACTTTATTTCCGGCTGTCTGTCTCTCCTGCATCAAGGCTGATTTTACTGTGGTTGAGAAATGATTATTTTCCTGAGGGTTCTCAGGTACCTTTTTAGGTGAACCTCCTGATTTATAAAATTAACTAAATTCAATTGTATCTTAGAAAATATATCCTTTATAATTTGGCATAATCTAACACCCTGAATTGTAAAATTCACATTTTAAGGGGAAAAAATATCCCAAAACCTGAAAACTGAAAATTTTTCTTTATATTCGTGTAATCGATTGCACGATTAATCTAAAGAAACGAAAATGACACACTCGGAATTCAGATATGCGCATCACCCCGATGACGTAAAGAAATATACAACTTCAGAACTACGCAAACACTTTTTAATACCAAACTTATTTAAGAAGAATGAGATCAATCTCACCTATTCAATGTATGACAGATTTATTGTTGGAGGAGCGTTTCCGGTTGATCAAGCGTTAACCCTGGAAACCATCGATGATCTTAAATCAGAAAATTTTCTGGATCGCCGTGAACTCGGAGTGATCAACGTGGGTGGAAAAGGAAAAATCACAGTTGATGGGGAGGTATTTGAACTCGAAAGAAAAGAAGCATTATATATTGGTCAGGGAAAAAAGGAAGTGATCTTTGAGGCTGTAAATGGCGAACAGCCTTATTTCTATTTAAACTCTGCCCCCGCACATCACGCATATCCTACCAAAAAGGTGGGAAAAGATGACGCTGAGGTTGTTAACCTGGGAGAGGAGAAATATGCCAACAAAAGAATCCTAAATAAATTGATCGTCAACAGTATCGTAGAAACCTGTCAATTACAGATGGGAATGACGGAACTGGTTGAAGGAAATATATGGAACACTATGCCGCCCCACACGCATGAACGCAGGATGGAAGCTTATTTCTATTTTGATCTTGAAGAGGGGCAGACGATAAGCCATTTTATGGGTCAACCTGAGGAAACCCGTCATATTTTCATGGAAAATCATCAGGCGGTGTTATCGCCGGAATGGTCAATTCATGCGGGTGCGGGAACTACAAATTATACCTTTATATGGGGAATGGCAGGTGAAAATCTGGATTATGGCGATATGGATAAGGTAGAGCCGAACCGCTTAAGATAGTATTATGAATTTATTCAGTTTAGAAGGTAAAACAGCACTTGTCACAGGTTGTAAAAGAGGTATTGGTTTTGCCATGGCCCAAGCCCTTGCGCAGGCCGGAGCAAATATTATAGGTGTTTCTGCATCCCTTGAAAAGGAGTCAGATATTGAGAAAGAAGTTCGTAATACAGGAAGGAATTTTAAAGCCTACCAGTGTGATTTTTCAGATCGAAAAGATCTTTATTCCTTCATAGAAAAAGTAAAAGGAGAAAATAAGACCATAGATATTCTGGTAAATAATGCCGGGACTATCATGCGGAATCCCGCCGCCGAACATTCAGATGAATACTGGGATAAAGTGATCGAGGTGAACCAGAATGCACAGTTTATCCTTACCCGTGAAATTGGGAAGGAAATGATCGCCAGGGGTAGTGGGAAGATAATTTTTACTGCCTCCTTACTTACATTCCAGGGTGGAATAAATGTTCCCGGATATGCAGCATCCAAAGGTGCAATCGGTCAGCTAACAAAAGCCTTTTCCAATGAATGGGCATCCAAAGGAGTCCAGGTTAATGCCATCGCTCCGGGTTATATCGCAACAGATAATACTGAAGCTCTTAGGAATGACAGTGAAAGAAGTGATTCCATACTTGCCCGCATTCCAGCCGGAAGATGGGGAGAGCCCGAAGATTTCAAAGGCCCTGTGATTTTCCTTGCATCAGCTGCAAGTAATTATATGACCGGAGAGATTATGGTGGTTGACGGTGGATGGATGGGCAGATAATTAAAATTATTTCCCGGAATTTCAATTTAAACTGCCCGGAACTAAGCATACAGATTTGAAGAATACATTATAATGAAAAACAAAACTTTTATTACAGACAATTTTCTTCTGCAAAACAAATATGCAGAGGAATTATATCATACCTACGCAAAGGAGCAGCCAATCATTGATTACCACTGCCACCTTTCTCCCAAAGAAATTGCCGAGGATAAAAAATATGATAATATTACCCAGTTATGGATCTATGGAGACCATTACAAATGGCGGGCTATGCGTGCTTTAGGGGTTAATGAAAGATTAATAACGGGAGATGCTTCAGATAAAGAAAAGTTTCTTGCATGGGCAAAATCAGTACCGCAAACCCTTCGGAACCCATTATACCACTGGACACATCTTGAGTTAAAAAGATATTTTGGGATTGATGAACTGCTTAATGAAGAATCAGCTGAAAGAATTTACGAAAACGTTAAAGCCCAGCTTCAGCAACCCGAAAATTCCTGCCGTGGCCTTCTAAAAAAAATGAATGTGGAAACAATAGTTACCACAGATGATCCACTGGACTCCCTTGAATATCATCAACAGCTTAAGAATAGTGATTTTGATATCAAAGTAAGTATGGCATTTCGCCCTGATAAAGCTATTTTAATAGATTCTGAAAACTATAGGGAATATATTCACCAGTTAAGCGCTGTTAGCGGCGTTACGATAGATTCTTATAAGAACCTTAAAAATGCCCTTACGCAAAGAATTAAATTCTTTCATGAAAACGGTTGTAGATTATGTGATCACGGTTTAAACCATATTTCATATTTAGAATTTACTGAGGAAG
The DNA here is from genome assembly GCA_035468275.1 of Salegentibacter sp. Classification (GTDB taxonomy): domain Bacteria; phylum Bacteroidota; class Bacteroidia; order Flavobacteriales; family Flavobacteriaceae; genus Salegentibacter. The sequence goes on along the minus strand of DATISX010000051.1, from coordinate 313 downwards.
AAGTTGCTGCTATTTTCAGCAAAAACAGGAATGGAGAGAAGATCTCTCCTGAAGAGGCTGAAAAATTCAAAACTGCAATCCTGTTATTTCTGGGAGAAACCTATCATAAGCATGGGTGGGTGCAACAATTTCACCTGGGTGCCTTACGAAATAATAATAAGAGAATGCTGAGCCAGCTTGGACCGGATACAGGTTGGGACTCCATTGGAGATTACAGCCAGGCCGAAAATCTTTCAAGTTTCCTCAACGCACTTGACGGAAAGAATAAACTAACCAAAACTATACTTTACAATCTTAACCCCGCAGACAACGA
>DATISX010000050.1:0-6376 GCA_035468275.1 Salegentibacter sp. | reverse complement strand
ATTAGTCACTTCAACCTTTACTTCATTATAAAATTCTTCCAGCTTATTCTTGTAAAAAAGCAACTTTTCGAGCAGGTTTTCATCGATCAGCGGCTCAAATTGAACCAGTATCGCCCGCTCCCCCATCGCCGATATTTTTGGAAATTGAGCCATTAAGTGCTTTTGATTTTAATGTTTTTTTCGGCAAGTTTATCGTGAAGATATTTCAAAATTTCAACCGAATTCGGGGTGTCGCTATGCAAACAAAAGGTGTTCGCTTTGCAACAGATTTCAATCCCATTTTCACAACGAATTTTTCCTTCAGAAAACATAGCGAAAAGATGCTCAAAAACAGCTTCTTTTTCGGTGATTAAAGCATTGGGTTTTGTGCGGGAAACAAGGCTGTAATTTTCATTATAATTTCGGTCTGCAAAAGCTTCAAAAATGAGGGGAATTTTCCCTTCGGCCATTTCAGAAATCACCGAATTCTGAGGCATAAAAAGCGGCAAAATTTCGTCGAATTCCAACACCGAATCGATCAGAATTTGAGCGATCTTTTCATCTTTTGCGGCATCGTTATAAAGTGCCCCGTGAGGTTTTATGTGGCTGAGTTTTGCACCTTCGGCTTCGGCGATCTGCTTCAGACTTAAGATCTGGGCGACCAAAGAAAGCTGAAGATCTCCCGCGGGAATTTCGAGAGATTGCCTTCCGAAGTTTTCTTTATCGGGATAGGAAGGATGTGCGCCAATTTTTACTTGGTTTTCCAGAGCAAGCGCTACAGTTTCATGCATGGTCTCCAGCGTACCCGCGTGGCCGCCACAGGCGATGTTACAAGCCGAAATAAGCGGCATCAGGTCGGCATCGAAGTCGCCGCCCTCGCCCAGATCGCAGTTGATATGAATTTCTTTCACGGTTTACGGATTTAGACAATATTCAGTAAAGATCAAAAACTACCGATCACGCTTACAATGGCTTTTATCCCCAGGAAAACGGACAATGCGATCACCAGGATTCCCAAAATATTTTGCCAAACACTGTTGCGATGTTGCCCCAACACTGAATGTTTATTAACTACCCAAAATAAGAAAATCGCGATGACGGGCAATAGAATTCCGTTGGCAATTTGAGCAAACCGAATGATCTCGATGGGGTTGATCTGCAAAGACGAAAAGAAAACGCCCAGGATGAGCACCCCTGCCCACACCATTTTAAATTTTGCGGAAGCCATCCCACCTTTCCAACCAAGCGAACCCTGCACCACGTAGGCAGCCGCCAGAGGAGCGGTTATGGAAGAGGTGATCCCGGCAGCCAACAATCCCAGCGCCATAAACCAGGTGGCAAATTTTCCAAAAAGCGGTTCCAGGCTAAGGGCCATATCGGCCGCGGAATTCACATCGGTGATCCCTGCCGAGGCGGCGGAAATCAGGATCGCCATAGAAACCACACCTCCCAGGAGGATGGAAACCACCAATTCTTTTCGGGCTATTGGCAGAAAGGAAGAATCCTTCCATTTTTCACTTACCAGGGAAGCGTGCAGGAATAGATTATAAGGCACCACCGTAGTTCCCACGATTGCCATAACCGTAAGCAGGCCGGCAGCATTGGTGGTAGGAATAAAACCTTTTAAGACTTCTAAAATATCGGGTTTGGTGAGAATCGCGGTAAGCACAAAGCTGATACTCATTAGTAATACCAATCCGATAAACACTTTTTCCAGGGTTTTGTAGCTTCCGGAGAAAAGCAATAGAAAAGCGATAAAGCCGATAAGCAGGCTCCAGAGATTAAGCTGAAAACTGCCCAATTGTAGACTCTGATCCCCAAAGATCGCCTGGGCGCCAAGAACTGCTCCGGTGATATTTCCGGCTTCGTAGGCGGCATTACCTATCACTATGGCCGAGAAGATGAGAATAATTGAGAAAACCTTTAAAAAGGGTCTTTTGATCTCTTCGCGAATCACCTTGCTAAGACCTTTTTGCGACACCACTCCCAAGCGGGCCGACATTTCCTGCAAAATGATACAGGAAAACACAGAGAGTAAAAGTGCCCATAAGAGGCTGTAACCAAATTCCACCCCGGCCAAGGTGCAGACCGTCACCGTTCCCGGACCGATAAATGCTGCCGAGACCAGGATACCAGGTCCTAAATTTTTTAAAAAATTCCTCACAAGCCCTTGCGGGATTCATTGAGCGCGTAGATGGCAAAACTGCCTAACCAATGTCCACCTTCGTAGCTATCACCTACCAAATTCGGGAAGGAATATGCTACGTGGCTATCGGCAAGGCTCCTCAAATGACTGAACTCTTTAGGATATTTGTTGGCCAGGCCGTAAAAAACCCAGGCGCGGCTAAAATTCAGGCCGTCGAGATGCACCAGTTTTCCATCGGTGCGATCGGAAACTTCGCCTACTTCAATAGTAAAATCATCTTTCTTAAGCTGGGGCATAAAATCGTCTATCCACATCAGGAAAGCGTTCTTTGGAAGCACCCTTTGCATGATGTTAATTTCTTCCAGGCAGGGAGAGAGAAAATCGAAACCGCCCGGCTCCCAGGTTAGAGGACAATCATCGTCACTTAAATAAAATTCTTTAGCATGCTTAGAGATGAGTTCCTGAAACTCCTTATTTTCTGCAATAACTGCATAATCCCAGGCATAAGACAGGCCAAAGGCAGTATTATCGTGCTCTCCTACTCTAATAGGATAATTTAGTTTTGGCAGAAATTCCGTGTAACGGGCTACTATAAGATCGGTTAAAGGCTGGAGGTTTTGATCAAGCTCTCCGGCCAGGGGATCATCCCAGGTTTTAAGCTCTTCTGCTAGTTTAAGCAGCCAGGCCCAGCCATAGGTGCGCTCGTAAGTATCGCTTTGTTCTCTTCTGAAATATTCCAACTCTCCCTGTATATTTTCAGCAGAAAGACTTTTTTGAAGCAATTCTCTTATTTCCTTGCGTTTTTCCAATTCCGGAAATTGTTTTAGAAGGCTCACCAGCGACCAATGCCCGTGAACCGAAGAATGCCAATCGAAACACCCATAAAAAGCCGGATGCAGCTCTTTGGGTTCTCCCATGGCATCTTTATTCTCCAGGGTTTGGCCGAGTTTGTTGGGATATTCGGTTTCAATACAAGAAAGGGGAAGTTCGGCCAGTTTATTGGCTTCTTCAAGATCAAACTTTATACTCTCGCTAAGTAAAGCCTCGGTAATGGTGGGTGGTTTTATACTATCGCCCTCTTCTGTTGAGACTTTTTCAGAGGTTTCGTTGTTTTTACAGCCGGAAATTATTACTAAGAGAAGCAGGATTATTCGTTTCATTTGTTTTTGGGTTGTGAGCAGTAAATATAAAAGTTTAAAGATAATCCCTTTAAAATTTTGCATTCATTTATAATTTAGAAACTTAACCGAGCCAACCGTCCCTGTCAAGACTTCTATACTGAATAGCTTCGCTGATATGACTGGCGGAAATATTTTCAGACTGCTCCAAATCGGCGATACTGCGGGAGACCTTTAAAATACGATCATAAGCTCTGGCGGAAAGATTGAGCCTTTCCATTGCAGTTTTCAGCAGTTGTTTGGAGGCTTCATCAAGGTCACAAAATTCCCGTATCTGTTTTACGCTCATCTGGGCATTATAATGCACATTGGGATTTTCTTTAAAACGCTGCGTCTGGATTTCCCGGGCTTCAGTTACCCTTTTCCTTATATCAACACTACTTTCTCCCCGGCGTTCTTCGCTAAGTTTTTCAAATGGGACCGGAGTCACTTCAATATGAATATCAATTCTATCCAGAAGCGGACCGCTGATTTTACTAAGGTAACGCTGCATCTCTGCAGGGCTGGAAGTTACCGGAGAATCGGGATCGTTAAAATAACCGCTGGGGCTTGGATTCATACTTGCCACAAGCATAAAACTTGAGGGATAGGTTACCGTGAATTTAGCACGGGAAATAGTGACCTCCCGATCTTCCAGCGGCTGACGCATCACTTCAAGCACGCCGCGTTTAAATTCGGGAAGTTCATCCAAAAATAAAACCCCGTTATGCGACAGTGAAATCTCTCCCGGTTGCGGGTATGCGCCGCCGCCAACAAGCGCCACGTCCGAAATTGTGTGGTGTGGACTCCTGAAAGGTCGCTGAGACATCAAACCAACATTTTCTCTAATCCTGCCAACTACACTATGAATTTTTGTGGTTTCCAGGGCTTCATGCAAAGTCATAGGAGGTAAAATACTGGGCAGGCGTTTGGCAAGCATAGTTTTTCCCGCTCCGGGAGGTCCGATAAGAATAATATTATGACCTCCGGCTGCGGCGATTTCCATGCAGCGCTTGATAGACTCCTGTCCTTTTACATCGGCAAAATCGTGTTCGGGGTTATCCAGACTTTTATAGAATTCTTCCCGGGTATCGATAATGGTTTGCTCAAGAGGTTCATCTTTATCAAAGAATCTTATCACTTCCATTATATTATCCACTCCATAAATATCGAGGCCATTTACAACCGCGGCTTCCTTTGCGTTTTGTTTTGGAAGAATAAAGCCCTTAAAACCTTCTTCTCTGGCTTTAATGGCAATGGGAAGCGCGCCTTTGATGGGTTGCAGACTTCCGTCGAGGGAAAGTTCCCCCATAATAATATAATCTGAAATATTTTCGGCTTTAATTTGCCCTGATGCGGTAAGAATTCCCAGGGCGAAGGTAAGGTCGTAAGCCGAGCCCTCCTTTCGAAGATCGGCTGGGGCCATATTTACTATAATTTTTTTACCCGGAAATTTATATCCGGTATTCTGCAATGCAGCAGTAATGCGGTAACTACTTTCTTTTACGGCGTTATCGGGTAAGCCCACCAGGTGATATCCAATGCCGGTCGCCACATTTACTTCAATAGTAATTGTGGTCGCCTCTACCCCAAAAACGGCACTTCCGTAGACTTTTACCAGCATGCAAATCTCGATTTACCTAAAATTAATAAAATTATCTTTAATGCAGATTATTAAATTACCAATACATCTATTCAGCTTTCTTCAAGATAAGACCCATAAACTTTTTAATTTAAAAAGCAAAAAGGCTGACAAAAGGAAAATTAATTAACTTCCACCTTCTTATATCTAAGATAATCATGGAGAAAATTGAACTTTCAAAAAAGATTAGATCCTTTGCTCAATATGTTGAGATGTTACCCGGGGTTTATATAATACACCAGTTAAATCCTTTCACGCCATGTTATATGACTCCCAACGGCCTGGAATTACTTGGCATAAGTCTGGAGGAACTCAAAGAAATAGGTACAGATTATCACAAGCTATTTTTTAACAATGATGACATGGAGGACTACCTTCAGAAAATGGAATGTTTGCTAGCAAAGGCAGATATGAAAGAAAGCTTCAACTTTTTTCAGCAAGTCAAACTAAAGGCAAAAGAGCAGTGGGTTTGGCATTTAGCCTCTACCAGGATTTTCGAAAAAGATAAAAATGGAAACCCAACTCATATTATTACGGTTGCCTTACCGGTAGATCAATTAAAGCATATTCCAAATAAAGCAGAGCGATTGTTAGCTGAAAAGAATTTCTTCCACGCCAATTTACCGAAGTTTCTAATTTTAGGAAAGAGAGAAAAAGAGGTTTTAAAATTAGTGGCTCTTGGCAAATCTTCACTGGAAATAGCTGATAAAATGTGTATTTCTGTCCAGACGGTAAATACTCATCGCAAAGCAATTAAGCAAAAATTAGGTATAACTTCCGGGTACGATTTTACCGTTTACGCCCATGCCTACGATTTAATATAACAGGCGGCATCACTGTAGAAATGAATCCCAGGGGGAATGGTGTGATGGTAGGCCGAGCCTTCTTCGTGAAGATCGGCCGGCGCCATATTTACTTTAGTTTTTAGTAACGTTTAAAACGTTATTTCGGTAATATTCTATCAGGCCGTCAATAGGCCTTCTTACAATATTTCCGATCTCAATGCCGTAAGGTTGAACTACTGCACGAATAATATCTTCGCTAAAAAAGGCTATGCTTCCAATAAAATGTACCGGTACCGTTTGTGCCTGCTTGTATGTTAAAACTCTGGAATGCACGAAATCTGTGATACCTTCATGAACTAGTTTATAGAAGTACCCGTTACGCTCATTAGTGAAGATGAATTCAGCAAAGTTGGCCAGATATGTATTGGGGTTTTCTTTGCGGTAAAGATTTTTCTTGATCTCATCTGAATCAAGATTGTACTTCTGCTCAAAAACCGTCGCCAATTCGGGCGGCATTCTTTTGTAGTAGTAATCTCTAATAAGTCTTTTTCCGAAGTAATTTCCGCTGGCTTCATCCATGAGAATATATCCAAGGGAATGAACTACCTGATGAATTTCTTTTCCATCGTAAAAGCAGGAATTAGAACCAGTACCTAGTATACAAACT
>DATISX010000049.1:0-25260 GCA_035468275.1 Salegentibacter sp. | reverse complement strand
CGAACCCAGGATAAGAGGCACTGCAATGAGTTTAAGTGCATTGATGAATATTGTTCCGAAAGGTTTGATCCAATCGCCTACAAATTCTGATCCCCAGCTAAAATTGGTAAGGATAAGCGCGAAAATAACCCCGGCGGCCAGTCCTAATAAAATTTGCCAATGCAGTGCGAGTTTCTTCATAATTGATCTAATTGAAATTTGGGTTATAGTTTAGAAATCTTATTCTGAAGCCAAAAATCGGCGATTACCAATGCGGCCATGGCCTCTACAATAGGGACAGCCCTGGGAACAACACAGGGATCGTGGCGACCTTTTCCCTGCATTTCCACGGTTTCGCCGTCAGCATTAATTGTTTCCTGGTTTTGCATTATCGTAGCCACAGGTTTAAAGCCCACATTAAAATAAATATCCATACCGTTGGAAATTCCTCCTTGTATTCCCCCGCTTAAATTGGTTTTAGTGGAACCGTCAGAATTAAAAAGGTCGTTATGTTCGCTGCCTTTCATTTTCGTGCCTTCAAAGCCGCTGCCATATTCAAAACCTTTCACGGCATTGATTGATAACATTGCTTTTCCCAGTTCGGCGTGTAGTTTATCAAAAACCGGTTCTCCTAAAGCTTTTGGAACATTTTTGATAACGCATTGCACCGTGCCGCCCACAGTATCGCCTTCTTTTCTGATTTGCTTGATATAAGTTTCCATTTCCGCTGCGGAAGCTTTATCAGGACAACGTACAGGGTTGGTTTCTATAAGGCTGAAGTCTATTTCTTGCGGATCTTTATTAAGCTGAATTTTTCCAACTGAAGCGGTATAGGCATAAAATTTAACCTCGCTTAAAAGCTGTTTTGCAATTGCTCCAGCCACAACCCGGGAAGCAGTTTCCCTGGCCGAAGATCTGCCTCCCCCTCTGTAATCCCGAAACCCGTATTTTTCGTCGTAGGTATAATCGGCATGGCTGGGACGGTAGGTATCTTTAATATGTGAATAGTCTTTTGACTTTTGATTGGCATTACGAATCTCAAAGCCTATTGGAGTACCTGTGGTTTTACCCTCAAATATCCCGGAAAGAAACTCTACAGTATCGGGTTCTTTTCTTTGGGTTACAATGGCTGATTGTCCGGGTTTTCTACGGTTTAAATCGTTTTGAATGACTTCCAGGTCCAGTTCAAGTCCTGCAGGACATCCGTCTAAAATCACTCCAATTGCCGGACCGTGGGATTCTCCAAATGTGGTAAGTCTAAAAAGTTTTCCGAAGGTATTTCCTGCCATTTAAATGATTTTGAACAAATGTAATTTTTTACACACATATTTAAAAAATTTAACCGAATTAATATTCTATTAACAAATGGGGTATTCCTGTAATTACATGTTCAAAGGCTATTTTTAAAATAGGCCTCAAGTTTTTCTTCGGAAGTTATCTATATCATTTCATCAGTTATTCCTGAAGCGCATAATTCAACATCCATTTTATTCCGAATTTATCTGTGAAACTGGCATAAAGATCACCCCAGAACATTTTTTCCAGGGGCATTTCCACTTCTCCACCGGCAGAGAGTTCTTTAAAAAGTCGCTGGGTTTCCTCTTCGTTTTCAGGAGTTACCGAAACATAATTGCTGCTACCAAAAACGGCTTTTTGCCCAAATGCCTCAATACAATCTGAGCCCATTAACACACTATCGCCAATGGGCAGGGATATGTGCATGATATAATTTTCATATCCCGGTGGAATTTTCTCGTCACCTTGTTCTGCCGCGGGCATTTCTTTAAAACGCATTAAACTGGTAAAATCTCCTCCAAAAACCGATTTGTAAAAGTTGAAAGCATCTTCAGTATTACCGTTAAAATTTAAATATGGATTTAGTGTTGCCATAATATTTAATTTAAAAGCCTCATAAATTTCCAAAGGGAAGCTTCTTGAAGCCAGGTTAGTAGTAGTTAAACATCTATTGCACTTGGCTGAAGCCAACTGATTCTGGTTATGTACTGATATAAGGGGCTTTAGCCCAATCCCTGTTCCACATACTTTTTAAAATTATCCAAAATTGCCTGCCAGCCTTGTTGCTGCAGTTCCCGACTGTTCTCACTTTCGGCTTCAAAACTTTCCTCTACAAGGGTGCTGTTGCCGTTTTCTTTAAAATTCACACTGACTTTCCTCCCATCTGTAAGAGTGTATGCAAGGTGTTCTCTGGGTTTCACGTCATCATAAATTCCCTCAAAATCAAAACCTGCGCTACCGTCTTTAGCTTCCATTCTACTGGAAATTTTCCCGCCTTTCCGCAAATCATTGCTGGCCGATTTGGTATGCCAGTCATCGGAAGCTGCGTTCCAGTTTTCAATATGTTCGGGGGCGTTCCAGACTTCCCAAACCTTTCCAATCGGTGCATTGATTTTGGTTGAAATATTTATTGGGTCATTCATCTGGTGATCGTTTTCAGCTAATTCTTTTATTTTTTCCAATGCTTTTGGCCAGGTTTTTAGAAAATAATCTTTGTATTCATCATTCAAATCCATATTAACCGTCAGCTGGGTTTTACCATTTTCTTTCTCTAAAAGATAATTTTCCATTGACCCGGCCCAGGGTTTCACCTTTTCACTTTCAAGGTCTTCATTTCCGTTTTTATCAATCATCCCCAAGTGTTTAAAATTCATGATTTCGGGATCTTTTCGTTTATCGATCAAAGCCACCATTCCTTCTCCTTCAGCATTTAAGAAATAAACTTTGCTGCCCTCTTTCCAGTCACTTTCTGCCCGGGAGCCTTCGCTAAATGTAGCCGTCCATTTCGGGTAGGTTTCATCGCTCCATAAAACTTCCCACACATTCTCACGCGGCGCATTAATTACTACCGTAAAATTTTTTCGTTCCATAATTTTATTTGTTGATCATTGTTGCTTTTCCTTCAAAATCATCTTTTAATTGCTGAAGATTGAACTTTTTCATTTGCATAAACGAAGCGATAGCGCGTTCCTTTTTTCATTATTGGAATCCTGCATCATTTTGTTGAGCATAGTTGACGGCACTACCTGCCAGGAAACCCCAAATTTATCTTTAAACCAGCCACATTGTTCAGCTTCCGAAAGCCCACTGAATACCGCCGAATATTTAAACATCATATTCTAATTAATTGGTTATCATAAAATTAAGTGGTTTTATTTAAAAATCTATGGGGGTAATCCGCCAAGTTTTGGTGAAGAATTCGATAAGTGTGTTGCTGCATTTTTGATTGCAGAAACCGGATTTCTGGATGGGCCAGTAATACACAGTGTGTAAAGTGGTTGCCGCCAAACGCAGCCTGGAAACCTTCCGGGAAGATGTAAGGAAGATGATGTATGAAGTTGGTTATCCCGATGAAAAAGCATTTCGCAATACTTTTAAAAAAAATAACCGGAATAAGCCCCGTGCAGTATCGAAACAAATACCTCCGCACCGGGGCAAGTGCATAATCTACACCAAAGCTTCCCTTAAAATACTCACAGGATGTTTAGCAGTCCTTTCAGTGCCGTCAAATATCTGATGGCGACAACTTGTACCATTCGCGGAAATTATTGTCTCCTGAGGTGCCTTTCTTACGGCCGGGAACAAGGTTTGTTCACCAATATTCATACTCACCTCGTAATGCTCCTTTTCATAGCCAAAAGAGCCTGCCATTCCACAACAACCGGAAGGAATTATGCTCACCTGGTAATTTTGAGGGAGATTGAGTATATCAAATGTAACAGCCGTATTAGACAATGATTTTTGATGGCAATGCCCATGAATTTTAATGGTTTTTTCTTCTGAAGTAAATTGTGTTGATTTAATTTTGCCAAGTGCGATTTCTTTTTTCAGAAACTCTTCAATTAAAAAAGAATTTTGGGCCAGTTTCTCTGCTGCCTCTTTATCATCTGCAAGTCGAAGATATTCATCCCTAAAACTTAAAATAGCTGATGGCTCAACTCCTATTAAAGGTTTTTCGTCAGAAACCAGTTCTTTAAAGATGCTAATGTTCTTATTGGTAAAATCCTTAGCTTCTTCAAGGAAACCTTTGGAAAGATGACTTCTCCCGCTTTCCTCGTGGTCTATTATTTCTGCCTGGTAACCTAATTTACTCAGTAATTCCAAACTATCGATACCAATTTCGGCATCCAGATAATTGGTGAACTCATCATTAAATAAATAAAGCGTTTTAATAGGGTTTTTCACCTGCAAACGATCTTTATTCTGACGGTAGAATGCGCTTAAGCTTTGTTTGGCAAGTTTTGGAAGACTTCTTTCCGAAGCGATTCCCATGGCTTTTTTAGCGATACCTGCTGTGAGCTTGTTGCTGAATAAGAAATTAGAAATTCCCGGAGCTTTGGAAGCAAGTTTATTCATACTTCCGTTGTTCACAAAGGCTTTACTTCGAAGGGAAGTTCCGTTTGCTTTCTGATACTGATAAAGGAATTCAGCTTTTAATGCAGCTACATCCACGCTGGAAGGACATTCACTTTTGCAACCTTTACAACTGATACAAAGATCAAAAACTTCCTTCAACTCCTCGTTATCAAATTTGTTTGGTTTATCTGAATTGGTCAGGAATTCCCTTAAAGCATTGGCTCGGGCACGGGTAGTATCCTTTTCATTTTTGGTCGCTCTGTAGCTGGGGCACATTGTCCCGCCGGCTTCAGAAGATTTTCTGCAGTCCCCACTTCCGTTACATTTTTCGGCGAGCCTGAGAATTCCCTGGGATTCAGAAAAATCCATAAGGGTTTCAATCTGTGGTTCAGTTCGATCTATTGTATATCGCAGAGAAGTATCCATTGGAGCGGCATCTATGATCTTCCCGGGATTGAATATGTTTTCAGGATCAAAGACTAGTTTGATGTTTTTAATAAGCTGATAGTTTTTTGGTCCTATCATCATCTCGATAAATTCAGCTCTTACCCTACCATCGCCGTGCTCACCGCTTAAAGAGCCATTATACTTTTTTACAAGTTTAGCTACATCTTCGGTGATCTGCCGGAACAATTTTACATCTTCAGATCTTTTTAGATTTAGAATTGGCCTTAAATGTATTTCTCCTGCTCCGGCGTGGGCATAATACACGGCATCCTGCCCATAATTTTTCATGATTTTCCCAAATTCCGAAATATAATCGGCAAGCTGCGGTAAAGCTACCGCGGTATCTTCTATACAGGCCACAGCTTTCCTGTCGCCAATAATATTACCCAGCAATCCCAGGCCTGCCTTTCGTAATTCCAGGGCCAGCTCGATTTGTTCGTCATAAAGTACAGGTAAAGCATAGCTCAAGCCTGAATTCTCAAGGGTTTCAAGAAGAGCTTTGGTTTGCTTTTGCAATTCCTCCTGGGAATTTGCCCGCATTTCCAGCATAAGTATAGCCTGTGGGTCACCTTCTATAAAAAATCGGTTGTCTTTATATTTCAGATTTTGTTTGGTACAATCCAGGATCACCTTATCCATCATCTCGCATGTATAGAGCGAATGTCCCATCGCTGGAACCACGGCCTGCATACAGGTATCTATACTCGAAAAATGCGCAGCAATCATAGCGGTTTGTGGTGGTGGTAAGGTATCTAGTTGAAGCGTGATCTCGGTAGTTAAAGCAAGCGTTCCTTCGCTTCCGCTTAATAGCCGGCATAAATTGATGGGTTCATTTGATTCTGAAAAAATTTCAGAATAGATAAGTTCATCAATAGCATAGCCCGTATTGCGGCGGTGCAATTCTTTTGGGGGAAATTTATCAATGATCTCGTTTCTGGCTTCAGCAGAAGATAATTCAGCATAAATTTTTCGGTATATTTCCCCTTCCAGGTTTTCCAGCTTAAGTTTCTGCTGAAATTCTTCTGAAGAAATTTCACCGAAAACAGCTTCACTCCCATCACTGAGCAAAACCTTCATAGAAACTACTTTATCCCTGGTGGTTCCATATTTTATGGAAGTTGTTCCACTGGAGTTATTTCCAACCATCCCGCCGATCATACAGCGGTTGGAAGTTGAGGTATTTGGTCCGAAAAATAAGCCGTGATCAGCCAAAACACGGTTAAGGTCATCTCTTATAACCCCGGGCTGCACCCTTACCTTCTTTTTTTCAGGATCTAATTCCAGGATGTCTGTAAAATGTTTAGATACATCAACAACAATTCCATCCCCTACACATTGTCCGGCGAGAGAGGTTCCTGCTGTTCGCGGAATAAGAGAGGTTTTGTACTCCTTTGCGAAGTTTATAAGTTGTTTTAGATCCTGTTCATTTTTGGGATAGCAAACGGCCAGCGGCATTTCGCGGTAAACTGAGGCATCTGTAGCATAGATGGAACGCCACAGATCATCGTAATATAACTGACCATCAATTTGATGCGAAAGTTTTTGCAAGTTTTTTTCCATAGTAAGCGGATAAAATTACATAAAATAAGGTGAAATGCTTAACAGAGTTTTATGGAAAATTAACAATAGATTGGGCTCAGGTGGCGTTAACATACTCATTTAACAATTAAATTTGCACAACGAATCTAAAAATTATGAACATGAAAAAATTGATTTTAATTGCTTTATTTGCTTTTGGCGCTACATTCATGAGCCAGACACAAGCCCAGACTATTTCTGAAAATGCGCTTGGCCTAAGACTAGGTGGTGGAGATGGGGTTGGACCTGAGATCTCTTACCAAAGAGCACTTGGAGATAACAATCGCCTTGAGCTAGATCTTGGATGGCGTAACCACAGTCGCTATAATGCTTATAAACTAACTGGTTTATACCAGTGGGTTTGGAATATTGACGGTGGCTTCAACTGGTATGCTGGTTTAGGTGGTGGTGTTGGAAGCGTTGCTGTTAACGATGACTGGCGTGATAGATATCCTAATGATGGTGCATTTTTATTCGTAGCCGGAGATATAGGGATAGAATATAATTTTGATATTCCTCTATTGCTATCATTGGATTTCAGACCAGAAATTGGATTTAATGATTACAATATAACAAATGATCTTTCTCCTGATATCGCATTAGGAATTAGATATCAATTCTAGATAGAATCATTTTTTAAAGATAAAAGTGGAAGTGAAAACTTCCACTTTTTTTATTTCTTGATTAGAGCTTTTTCGTAAAGCGTCTCATATAATGGAACGACCTTATTGATGTCGAATTTAGTAGCGGTTCGCAATGCGCCCCTTTTAAACTCCTTAAGTCGCTTTTCATCTGTGAGAATATACAAGGCATTCTTGGCCATATCTTCTACATCTCCAACATCGCTTAAAAATCCGGAGACTCCTGCGTTATTAACTTCTGAAAGTCCACCGGTGTTTGAAGAAATCACCGGAACTGAATGTACCATAGCCTCAAGAGCCGCCAATCCAAAACTTTCGGTTTGGGAAGGCAGTAAAAACAGGTCAGAGAAACACAAAATCTTATCGATCTCATGACTTTGACCTAAAAACAATACTTTGTCATCAATGCCAAGATCAATAGCCATTTCTTCGGCCATTTCTTTTTCCGGGCCTTCACCTACCATCATTAGCTTGGCTTTGATTTTCTTCTGAATTTCGTAAAAAACCCTTATAACATCGTCAATTCGTTTCACCTTGCGAAAATTACTGATGTGGGTAATAATCTTTTCATCATCTTCGGCCATTAAGCTTCGCTGGCAGTCGGTAAAAGACATTCGGTCACATTTGGTTATGTCTATAAAATTGGGAATTACTTCAATTTCCTTACGAATCTTAAACTGGCTCAAAGTATCTGTCCTTAAGCTTTCCGAAACGGAAGTAACTACGTCACTATTATTAATACTAAACGTTACTGCGGGTTTATAGAACGGGTGGTTTCCTACCAGGGTGATGTCTGTTCCATGAAGTGTGGTAACCATGGGTAGATCTATTCCTTCTTCAGCGAGCATCTGTTTGGCCATATAGCCTGCATAAGCATGCGGAATTGCATAATGGACATGTAAAACCTCAATTCCATGAAGTTTTACCATGTTAACCAGTTTACTGCTCAAAGCAAGTTCATAAGGCTGATAATGAAAAAGTGGATATTCGGGAACATGAACCTCATGAAATCTAACATTGGCCGATAATTGGTCCAATCTAACCGGCTGGCTATATGTAATAAAATGAACTTCGTGCCCACGCCTGGAAAGAGCCAGTCCCAACTCCGTGGCTACTACCCCACTCCCACCAAAAGTAGGATAACAAACAATGCCTATTTTCATGAAATTTTATTTAAATATAACTTTTTTCCCTGGAGGAATCATCAAAAGTCAATGGCTTCATAGATGACCTCCTGGATCCTTGATCTTACATCTTCCCTTATTAATTTCCTATTATTAGAATCAGGGAAGGTCCTGTTTGATAAAAAAACGTATACTATCTCTTCTTCAGGGTCGGCCCATGCAAAAGTTCCTGTAAATCCTGAGTGTCCAAAACTGGACATTGAAACACAATTACAAGTTGGACCCGATACCGATAGTTGTGGTTTGTCGAAACCAACGCCCCGCCTTACATTTTCTTCACAATAATAACAAGTGTTAAATTTGCCTACGGTTCCTTCCTTAAAGAATTTTTCACCGCCATATGCCCCATCATAAAGGAAAATATGCATCATTTTAGCAACATCATTTGCTGTGCTAAAAAGCCCGGCATGTCCTCCAATTCCACCTTGCATTGCGGCACCCTGATCATGAACATAGCCATGAACAACCTGGTCACGCCAAAGTTTATCATTCTCGGTGGGAACTATTTGTTCTTTTGGAAATCTCGTTAACGGAAGATAACTCGTGTAATTCGCACCCAGGGGTTTATATAACTGTTCCTGGGTAATACTATGTAACGTGGTTTGGTAATAAGCTTCCAAATAATACTTCAGGATATAAAAAGGGAGATCACTGTATTTATATTGTTGCCTGGGTTCCAGTTCACTTTCTTTTATAATATCCAGTATTGTATCCTGCATATCATTACGAATATACATTTCATCGGCTACGGTCGTATTGAAATCTGCTGATGGTGATTTCGAATAATAAATTGTAGAGGGTTTTCTGGTTACTCGGTCTATAGTAGGGACATAAAAAGGCAACCAGGCTTTTAATCCTGCATAATGCATAAGCATATTCTGTAGTTTGAAATGACCCTTGTTTGAACCCTCAAAAACAGGTAGCAATTCATCCAGTCGGGTATTAAAATTCACAATCCCTTCTTCTTCCTGTTGCATGATTAGTGGAAGAGTTGCCAGGATCTTGGTTAACGAGGCCAGGTCATAGACTGAAGTGTCGCTTACAGGAATATTTTTTTCATAGGTATGGTGACCAAAATTTTTCTGATAAACAACTTTGCCTTTCCTTGAAATTAGAATTTGAGCACCCGGAGTCATCTCCTTTTCGATGGCATCTTTAATAATAGTATCAATTTTCTGAAGTTTATGGGAATTTAGCCCTACACTTTCAGGTATGCCATAGGACATTCTATTAAGCCCCTTTGTTTGGAATCCCGTTCCTACAGGAAATTCATTTCCCAAACTCACCGGAAGTACGCCTCTTGCCTCAATACCTCCAAAAATTACCTGAGCCAGCTTTTGCTGGGCAATTTTATTGTTTTGATATCCGATTAAAATTCCCTCCAGATTTTGTGTGGGTAAGGGAGTTAATGCATAGGGCCGTGCAAAAAGCCCCAGGACAGTAGTATTTTTGCTGGCAATTTCATGAATCCATTCTATTTCCCTGGGTGAAAATTTATACCCTGCCCAGGGATTCACGTCAGGTTTATGAAAACCAATAACAACATAATTGTATTCCTCCAGTTTTTTCAGCAAAGCAGAGAGTGTGGTGGCACTAACCCAATCTACCTTTGCATATTTACGCATCTGGGCTAAAAATTCACTACCATCGGCATCCCCGAAATTCACATAGGCAATTTTCTTTTTCTCAAGATTTTTTACCGGAATAACAGCTTTGTTATTTTTAAGAAGGGTTAGCGAACTTTCCACCAGAGATTCAAAGAGGGCACTGTCCCTAACGGTTTTTAATTCTTCGTGGATAAAACCGGGATTTACAGGCTTATAATCGTTTAAACCAACCTTATACTTAGCCAGAAGGATTTTCTTTACCGAATGAGCCAGCCTGGGTTCAGAAATAGTTCCCTTAACGTATGCATCGGTAAGAGTTTCTACGGCTTTAGGTATATCTTCAGACATAAGCAAAATGTCGTTGCCGGCAAGGAAGGCCGCGAGATCTATTTCCCCTGGAGCCTGATAATCTGATGCTCCTTTCATATTCAGCGCATCAGTGAAAATAAGTCCATTAAAGCCCATTTGATCTTTAAGTAAATCAGAAATAATATTTTTGCTTAAGGAAGACGGTAGGTTTTGTTGAGATTCAAGTTCAGGAACATTTAAATGTGCAACCATAACGCTGGAAAGGCCTTCCCGGATTAAATCATAATATGGATAAAGTTCAACCTCTTTGATCCTTTCTTCTGAAAAATTTATAGTGGGAAGGGTTTTATGAGAATCTGAATCAGTGTCGCCGTGACCAGGAAAATGCTTTGCGCTGGAAAGCACGCCTTCCTTGTGCATCCCTTTCATGAAAGCAACCGACTTTTCAGCCACATTCTCTTTTTCCTCGCCAAAACTTCTGTTCCCAATGATAGGATTGTTGGGATTGGTATTGATGTCTACCACGGGAGCAAAATTTATATGCACTCCCATTCTTTTGCTGTGCCTACCAACAGCCGCCCCGGCTGATTCAATCAGTTTATTGTCTTTAATCGCGCCCAAAGTCATATTCCACGGAAGGGCAAATGTAGAGTCAAGCCGCATAGAAAGACCCCATTCCGCATCCATACCTATTAGCAGAGGAAAATCGGAAAGCTCCTGGAATTCATTATGAAGACTGATTTGTCTTTTTGGACCTCCCTTAGAAAAAATGAGTCCTCCTATTTTATTTTCTTTAATAAGCTTTCGGGTCCTGTTCAACTCTCTTTCTGAAGCACTGGAGAAAACATCAACCATAAATAGTTGTCCAATTTTCTCATCCAGGCTCATTTGAGTATACACACTATCCACCCATTTTCGTTGCGCTTCAGCATCATCGGCCAATAAGGGATGTGTGTTCTGTCCGAATGAATTAAAGCTAATGAAAACGAGAAAGGAAAATAGAAAACGAATTTGACCTTTAAAATTCATCATTTTAAAAATCTGTTGTGCCAGCTTTCGGAAGCAGGAACTTCCCAGTCATTAAGGTATTCAGCTTTATTATTTACAAGATTGTTGAAAACAATAGTATTTGGAGAAACCGCCTTGTTTTTGGCCATTTTCCGAAAATCTGTTAGGGTCTTATGGGCTACGAATTCTCCCTGTTTGTAAGAAACGTTCATTTTATCCAGAAGGTCAACATTATAATCCTTTTCCAGTTGTTGGATAAAATTAACCTGAGTATCTATTGAGCAACCCGATGCAAGATTAACCTCCTGATCAAGTCCTATAGTAATAAAACGTTTGTATTTTATATCGTAGCCTGCATTAAGCTGAGCACCGTGCGCTGTCCATTGGGTTAAAAATTCGTCTAACCTGGCTTTAATTTCTACTAATTCATCTTGAGTAAAAGACCGGTTAGCCTGATAAACCCAAACACGGGCGCTGTCTGGCAGGTTTTCAAAGGGTACTAACATTGCTGTAAATTTAGGTAATCACAAAACTAATTGATTTCCTACTTGGAATTCAATTATACTACCAATTTTTAGTGTTAAAAATCCCCCTATAAATCTTCGGCGGTAGCGATAAGTTCGGCAACGTCCATAACGGCAATGTCGTTTTCCTGGTTTTTGCTTTTCACCCCATCTGTCATCATGGTATTGCAAAACGGGCATCCTGCTGCAATAACTTCAGGTTGGACTTCTAAAGCCTGCTCGGTTCTTTCGACATTTACATCCTTATTTCCAGGTTCAGGTTCTTTGAACATCTGTCCGCCACCTGCGCCACAGCATAAGCCTTCACTCTTGCATTTTCTCATTTCAATGAGTTCTACTTCAAGTTTTCGAAGTAAATCGCGTGGAGCCTCGTATTCCCCGTTTCCACGTCCCAAATAACAGGGATCGTGAAAAGTGATGCGTTTACCCTTAAATTTACCACCTTCAACCTTTAACCTACCTTCTTCCAGAAGGGATTTAAGGAATTGGGTATGATGTAATACCTCATAATTTCCTCCAAGGGCAGGGTACTCGTTTTTGATGGTATTGAAGCAGTGAGGGCAGGCGGTTACTATTTTCTTAATTTCGTAGCCATTAAGCACTTCTATATTCGTTGCAGCCTGCATTTGGAATAAAAATTCATTTCCTGCACGTTTCGCAGGATCTCCGGTACAGCTTTCTTCGGTACCCAGAACGGCAAAATCCACTCCGGACTTATGAAGAAGTTTTACAAAAGCTTTGGTTATTTTTTTTGCACGATCATCAAAACTCCCGGCACATCCCACCCAAAAAAGAACTTCGGGTTGTTTGCCTTCAGCCATATATTCGGCCATTGTAGGTACCTTTAATGCTTCTGCCATAATTGTATAATTTTCTTCAGAAATTTCTCTTCTTAATAAATTCTAATTCTCATTCGCCCAGTTAAGTCGATCTTGTTGGTTGTAGGGCCAGGGAGCACCATTATTCTCAATATTTGTCATCGCAATCCCTAATTCATTTGGAGCAGCACTTTCTTCCATAACCAGATATCGGCGCATGTCCAGAATAATTGAAAGTGGGTCGATTCCAATCGGGCAAGCCTCTACACAAGCATTACAAGTGGTACAGGCCCAAAGTTCTTCCCTAAGAATATAATCGTCCAGCAATTGCTTGCCGTCATCTTCGAATTTCCCGTTTTTGTTGATTATTTCTCCGATTTCCTCTACCCTGTCACGGGTATCCATCATAATTTTACGCGGCGATAATTTCTTTCCGGTTAGGTTTGCTGGACACTCTGAAGTACATCTACCACATTCGGTACAGGTATATGCGTTCAGTAATTGCACCCTGTTAAGATCCATTACATCTGAAGCTCCGAATTTTTCTGGCTCGGCGTCTGCGTCCTCTTCCGCAGGGGTGGCAAAAGGATCAGCATCCGGATCCATCATTAATTTGACTTCGTTGGTTACTGCTTCAAGATTATCCATTTCTCCTTTTGGCTGAAGCTTGGAGTAAAAAACATTAGGAAAAGCCAGGAGAATATGTAAATGTTTGGAATAATAAAGGTAATTCAGAAAGATAAGGATCCCAACGATATGAAGCCACCAGGCCGCTCTTTCAATAATTATAAGCGTAGCATTGCTCATTCCTTCAAAAATGGGAAGCAAATACTGACTTACCGGAAAGGCGCCAGCAATTCCGGCTTCCTGGGCATAATGATCGGCTCCGTTTAACTGAAGCTGATGATCTGTAGCATTCATTACTAAAAAGAGAATCATCAGAATCATTTCAAAATAAAGAATGTAGTTGGCGTCATTTTTAGGCCATCCTTTTAATTCCCTGCTTAAAAACCTGTAAATATTGCTGATGTTTCTTCTTGTCCAGAAAACAATAACGCCTATAAGTACCAAAAGTGCAAGAATTTCAAATGCACCAATGAGGAAGTTATAGAACCCACCCATAAAGGATAAGATGCGATGTGTTCCAAAAAGACCATCTATAATTATTTCCAGCACTTCTATGTTGATGATAATAAAACCAACATATACTATAATATGAAGAATTCCGGCAATTGGTCGTTTTACCATTTTGCTTTGACCAAGGGCTATTCTGGACATTTTAGCCCAGCGTTCTCCGGAACGGTCGCTGCGGTCTATTTCTTTTCCTAATTTAATATTTCGAATAAGGCGTTTTACATTCCGCGTAAAAAACCAAATTCCGGCCACCAGGACCAGGAGGAATAAAATTTGAGAAACGATTTGCATGGCAGGTTGGTTATTTTATCGAATCCTGCGGCTGCTCATAAGGTCCTGGCTTTTTTCCAAAAACAGAGAAGTGAACGTAACGCTTAGGATTCAGTTTTATATCTTGTAATAGTTGTTCCAACTCTTTCGTTGCTCTGTCAAGATTATCATATACCCCGTCGTCATTAAGCAATTTCCCTGCAGTTCCCTGGCCATTGTTCAGGTTAGTGGATATCTGTTCAAAATCGGCGATCACACTTTCAATATCATTGGTGATCTTGCCTATATTCATTGTCGCCAGCGTATCAGAAAATTTATTGAAATTGGTAGACATTTCGTCCAGGTTGGTAAATGTCCTGTCTAATTTAGATGAATTAGAAGTTACAAGGCCTTCCAGTTCAAATGCGGTTCCTTTAAAGGAACGAGCCGTTTCTCCCAGATCATTAAAGGTGCTTCTTATATTGTTGCGCGTGCTGTCGTCCATTATGGCGTTTAGTGCGGTAATTAAAGAATCGGCACTAACAATGGAACTTTCGACTTTTTCCTGGAGTGGGGCTAGTTTATCATTCACCAGTTCCATAATTCCCTCTTCGACGTCACTTTTGAGAATATCTCCCGATTCAGCCATTTCAGGATTATTATAATCGGGAATAATTGCCAGCGATTTTCCACCTATAATTCCCCCTCCGTAGACTTTGGCGATGCTGGTTTTTGAGAATTGGAAATCGTTTTCTACGGTAAAAGTTACCTGGATCAAACCAGACTGGTCTACAAAATCTATTTTGGTGATCTGTCCAACTTTGAGACCGTTAATGGTTACGGGTGAGGAAGGAGACAATCCCTCCACATCATCATAAATGGCATAAAAATTCCTACTGGAATCTAACAGATTCTTTCCCTTCAGAAAACTGTAACCAAATATCAGGAGAATTATAGCTATAATAGCTAAAAGGGCAGTTTTTACCTCACGTGTAAATTTCAAGAGCTATTTTTTTTTGGATATGCACAAATTTAGAAATAAAAATAGAAAGATAGGTTTAATTGACCTCAGATTTTAACGCCTCGTTAACCGTAATCTTTCTTCCTTCTTTAAATGCAACGATATAACTGGAAGGATAACCTTTTTGTTTTGCCTCTCTATGTAATTCCTGAATTTTCAAATAACTGGAGGTATCGCCGTAATAATACTTAAATAATTTATCTTCTTTTTCCCTGGTAACATTACTTAAGCCTTTGAAGTTATATGGTTTGGTTTCAAGTTTCGCGCTGCCGGCAGCCAGCTGCACCTTAAACGAAATTCCTGTATAATCATCTGAAGTTGCGGTTATCCCATAGTCACGCTCTGAAATACTTTCCAGGTTGCTTAAATTAATACTTTCAGCATAATTAATTATAGCATCAACTATAGCAGTAGAAAGATTTTCCTGTCCTTTTGAACTATTCAAGTAA
The DNA here is from genome assembly GCA_035468275.1 of Salegentibacter sp. Taxonomy (GTDB): domain Bacteria; phylum Bacteroidota; class Bacteroidia; order Flavobacteriales; family Flavobacteriaceae; genus Salegentibacter. The sequence continues at coordinate 9,941 of DATISX010000049.1, read as the reverse complement.
GGACCTTCATGATTATTGGTTAAAAATCCGGTTTCTATTAAAACACTGGGCATAACCGCGTTTTTTAAAACCAGAAAACCTGCTTGTTTTACGCCTCTATTTTTACGTTTGAGCTTATGCGTGAAATTCTTCTGAATAAAATCGGCAAGAAGAATGCTTTGATTTAAGTATTCCTCCTGCATTAGCGCCATGCCTATATAGCTTTCAGGAGAATTAGGATCGAATCCGTCGTAAGTGATCTCGTAATCTTCCTCTAAAAATATAACCGAGTTCTCCTTCTTGGCAACTTCAAAATTTTCCTGAGATTTATGCAGTCCCAGTACAAAAGTTTCAGTCCCATAAGCCTGTGAATTATGTGCATTTAAGTGAACTGATACAAAAAGATCGGCATTTGCTTCATTGGCAATTTTTGCTCTTTGATTAAGTTCGATGAAAACATCCTTCTTTCGTGTGTAAATCACTTCAATATCGCCTCGTTTTTCAAGGGCTTCCCCTACTTTAAGGACAATATTCAAGGCGATCTCTTTTTCCCTGAAACCATTACCTCGGTTTCCGGGATCTTTCCCGCCGTGGCCGGCATCCAGAACTACAACAAAACGATCTCGTGGAGGCTTTTCCGCTTCAAAGGAATACAGGGAAGATGCGGGTATAAGAAAAATTAATACGAAAAGTTTAAGTAGGTTCGTTCTCATAAATACGTAACGCAGAGTTTGTGGTGAATATTTTAATTACTATTTTTCCTTAAATCTCAAATCCAAGCTGAAAAAATATATGTAATTTTGAATTCGCAAAAAGCGAGCCATTCCTTACAAAAATAGCACTTAAAGCATTGCAAACAACTATACTCAATATACTTTTTTGCTCTATTTTTTTTCTTGTTTCCGGCGTAATTTCCGCCCAGGAGATCGGGAAACAGGGCGGCTTGGGGGTTGAAGCTCAGCGCGATACCCTGGTTTCGGTTGGAGATTCCCTTCCCCTGGCCCAAAGCATAAAAAGCCTTGATACCATTGTTGGAAATTCTTTAGTTCAGGATACCTTAAAACCAAAGGGAAATCAAATTATTACCGATGTTGTTACCTATACCGCTAAAGACTATGTGCGGATTAGCCAGAAGGAAAACCGGATGTATCTTTATAATGAAGCCCGTGTAACCTATGAAGATATAGTGATGGAAGCAGGGTTAATAGTAATTGATAACAATAAAAATGAGGTCTATGCTTACGGAATCCCCGATTCAACCGGGGCATATTCACAAACACCGGTTTTTACTCAAGCCGATCAAACTGTAGAACCAGATTCTATCCGCTTTAATTTTGATACTGAAAGGGCGCTGGTTTATAATTCCCGCACTCAGCAAGCTTCCTTTAATGTTTTGGGCGAAGTCACTAAGCGGGAAAACGATTCAGTGTATTTTATGCAGAATGTTCGGTTTACTACTTCTGAAGACGTAGAGAATCCCGATTATTTTTTCTACGCCCGCCGAATTAAATTCGTACCAGACAAAAAAATAGTTTCAGGCCTTGTAAATATGTACATCGCCGATGTTCCCACTCCCCTTGGATTACCTTTTGGGTATTTCCCAATGACCGATGAACAAACTTCCGGATTTATTCTTCCCAGTTTTGGAGATAGCCAGCGAGGTTATTTTTTGCAAAATGGTGGTTATTATTTCGCCATTAGTGATTATGTAGATCTAATGGTGCTGGGGGCTTATTACACTAATGGTAGTTATGAGTTAAGCACGGAATCTAATTATGCAAAACGATATAAATACCGGGGGAATTTTAGATTAAGATATGAGAACCTTCTGGAAAGCGAGCGCGGCTTTCCGGATTATTCTGAAAGATCGCAGTATAATATTCAGTGGAGTCATAACCAGGATGCCAAGGCAAATCCCACTTCAAGGTTTTCTGCTTCGGTTAACCTTGGAAGTAGCACTTATTACCGGGAGTCTGTAAATCAATCAAATACGGGTAACTTTCTAAATAATACTTTAAGTTCATCAGTATCTTATAGTAAGACTTTCGAAGGAGAACCACAGGTTAACCTAAGCGTTGCAGCCAGGCATTCGCAAAATACTAATACGCAGAGCATTAATATGAGTCTGCCCACGGCTCAACTCAGTATGTCCAGAATCTATCCTTTTGCTCCAAAGACGGGTGCTAAAAAAGGACTTATCGAAAATATCAATTTGCAGTATAATTTCAGGGGAGAAAATCAAATCCAGACCACAGATTCCCTCTTCTTTAAACCCGAAATGTTTCAGGAAGCAAACCTGGGAGCAAGACATACCATCCCTATTTCTACCAATTTTAAATTATTTAAATTCTTTAGCGCCAGTGTAAATGCAAACTACGACGAGAGTTGGGTTTTTAAAACCTTTGATCGCTCCTGGGACGAATCCAATAACCGGGAAGTTATAGACACTATTAATAAATTTGACTCTTACCGCACTTACAATTTCAGCAGTAGTATTGGAACTACGATATATGGATTAAAAAACTTTGGAAAGGATAAAAAAATACAGGCTATACGCCATGTAATGCGTCCTAATATAAGTTATAATATAAATCCCGCCTTTGACCAGTATTACGATTCTTATGAGCGCATTAATCCTGCAAATCCGTTGGAAACCAACATGGTTGATTATTCCAGATTTCAGGGTACGTTATACGGGGCTCCGGGAAATCGGTTTTCAAGTTCAATAGGTCTTAGTCTAAGTAATACCCTGGAAGCAAAAGTTCGTTCCAAAGACAGTACCGCTACCGAACCTGAAAAAATAACTCTTCTGAATAATTTCAGCCTCAGCACCTCTTATAATCTGGCGGGAGATTCTTTACGCTTATCCCCAATTGCTATTCGCGGAGGAATTCCTATTATTCGGAATAAACTGGATATAAACGTAGCCGGTAATTTAGATATCTACGGTTTAGACAATAACAACCGAAGAATAGATAAACTCAATATTGAAAATGGAGGAAGCCTCTTTAGATTTACCAATGCAAATGTGAGCTTTGGATACTCTTTCTCTAACAAGGATTTTGAAGGTGATGCCGAAGAGGAAGATGAATTGGAAAACGATACCTACAGAAACGGTGGGCGCCGCGATGATCTCTTTGGAAAAGGAACCGACCTTGAAGGCAGATTCTATGAGGAAGATGATTTTGATGATGAAGACCGTGAAGATCGAGATGACCGCTGGTATAATTACAAAATCCCCTGGGATTTACGCGTTTCATATACCATGACCTATAATAATACTGCAAGACAAAGTGAGATTACCTCACATTCAATAATGTTTTCGGGAGATTTAGAAGTTTCGCCTAAATGGATTGTAGGAGGTTCCTCGGGATACGATCTCAAGCAGCAAGGCTTCACCTATACCCAATTGCGCTTTCAGCGGGACCTTGATAGCTGGAGGATGAGTTTTAACTGGGTACCGTTTAGTGAGCGTAGTTCCTGGTACTTTTTTATAGGAATTAAATCGTCTATCTTAAGCGATATTAAATACGATAAACGACGCGAACCAGACCGCCAACTTTAAAATATTCAGATGATGAAAAAAATAATAAAAACAAAAAACGCCCCGGCTCCAATAGGACCATATAATCAGGCCGTAATGAGCGGGAATATGCTTTTTATTTCGGGTCAGATCGCCATTAATCCTGCAACCGGTGAATTGGAAATTTCAGAGTTAAAAAGGGAAACAACGCTGGTGATGGAAAACCTCAAGGCAATCCTTACTGAAGCCGGACTAGGTTTTGAAAATGTGATAAAAACCTCAATTTTTATAAGTGATATGAATAATTTCGCTCAAATAAATGAGGTCTACGGAAAATACTTTGATGCAGAAACTGCACCTGCAAGAGAAACCGTAGAAGTTGCAAACCTGCCGAAATTTGTAAATGTGGAGATTAGCGCTATTGCGGTGAAATCCTGATGAATATTTTTAAATTCCCTGGATTAGCAATTTAGCCGTGGCCGGATTTGTTGCAAGAGGAATATTGTGGACGTCACAGATTCTCATCAGCATAAAAATATCGGGTTCATGGGGGTGTTTGTCCATGGGATCCCTAAAGAATATTACCATTTGGATTTGTCCTTCAGCAACTTTAGCTGCTATTTGTGCATCCCCTCCTATAGGCCCGGAAAGTAATTTTTCAACTTCAAAACCTGCTGTTTCGGTTTTAGCACCGGTAGTTCCCGTAGCGATAAGATGGATAGCCTTAGATTGTAATATTTCCCGATTTTCATTTAAAAACTGAACCATTTCAGCTTTCTTACCGTTATGGGCAATTATTGCAATAGTTTTTTTCATGTTAGGTAGAAAGTATATCAGATATTCTTAGAAGTTCTTTATTAATAGTTGGCTTGTCTTTTAAGGCCTGATCAAGATCACAGGCTTCAATCTTATTGTTCATCATTCCAACCATAATATTCTGCCGCCCATCTAAAATCAATTCTACTGCCTTCACGCACATTCTGCTTGCCAGAACCCGGTCAAAACAAGTTGGACTTCCTCCCCGCTGAATATGTCCCAGTACGGTTACCTTAGCATCATAATATGGAAGATTTTCCTTCACATAATCGGCGAGTTCAAAAACATTTTTTCCAATCTTGTCCCCTTCAGAGACAACTACGATACTCGAAGATTTTCCTGACCGCCTGCTTCTTTCAAGGGAAATCAATAATCTGTCTAATCCCAGATTTTCTTCGGGGATCAAAATTTCTTCTGCTCCCGCGCCTATTCCGCTGTTCAGAGCAATAAAACCAGCATCCCGGCCCATTACCTCTACAAAGAATAGGCGGTTATGGGAACTGGCCGTATCCCTGATCTTATCAATTGCTTCTACCACCGTATTTAATGCGGTGTCATAACCAATGGTATACTGTGTTCCGAAAATATCGTTATCTATTGTACCGGGAACTCCAATTACCGGGATGCCATGTTCTCTGGTAAGCGCTTGTCCCCCTCTAAAAGTTCCGTCTCCACCAATTAAGATCATGGCGTCTATTCCTAACTTTTTAAGGTTGGTAGCCGCTTTAGCCCGGCCTTCTTCAGTTAAAAAATCTTTGGAACGAGCAGATTGTAAAATGGTTCCTCCAAGCTGAATGATATTACGTACACTACGGGCGTTGAGCTCCAGGTAATCATTCTCTACCATTCCCTGGAAACCCCTTTTAAAACCATAGCATTCTACGTGATAATAAGCGCAGGCCCGTGTGACCGCCCTTATAGCAGCATTCATCCCGGGAGAATCTCCTCCGGAGGTCATTACTCCAATCCGTTTTATTCGTGGTGACATGATTTTAATTTTGATTATAAATCTACAAACAAAGCCTTAATTAGCCACGGGGAGACTAATTAATTTTCGATTAAGAAAAGACCGGTTTTGGCTAAAAATAGAAGACCCGATCTATTCTGCTGAATTTCAGCATCCTTAATTTAATTTTCCTCAGGAAAACTAATGTAATCAGGAACAAGGGATTTGGCAGAATTGTCTTGCTCTTCCTCCTCTTCGGATCTAATAACCTCCTTATTCAGAATTTTCTGAATAAATTCTTTGAAAGTATCGAAATCAACCGAATAAGAAATCCCAATTCCCTGAGTGAACCCGATCTCTTCCCCTATGAACTGAATATTATTTTCCCGATTAAAAACCTTAGCCCGCAGCGAGCCATCCTCATTCAGAAGGAAATCGATCTGGAGGTCACCAACAATTATCGACTCGGTAACGCCGCCGATAGGAACCCCAACCTGACCGTTAATAATTACCCGGTCGCTTATTTGAGTGGAAAGGGTAAGACCGAAGCGGTCTACGGTTTGCTGATCGGGTGTGCGATCTCCCTGGACATAGTTTACCCCTACCTGGAATTTTCCATCTTCATCGGCAAAAATATCGTTAACAATACTGGAAGCTCTTTCGGCTAAAGTTCCGGTGATGGCGTTCTGTCTTAAACCGAATTCACTATAGAAGGAGCCCTGAGTAACCAGGAAGAGCGCCTGTAATTCCCGGCTTGCCCTGTCATCCATCCGGTATTCAAGCTCAGAACGAACTACCGAACTGGCATTTGGAAAATCGATTTCAAAAGTAATATCGGGCTGACTTATTTCTCCCTGAAGATCGATAATCACTTCCACCGGTATTTTTCGGTTTATACTTGGGTTTTCCAGGAGCACAGCAGGGTTGGCATTGAGTTCATAAATCGCCCGAACATCCAATTGCGCACGCGCCGGGTTACCATCCCAGTTTATGCTCCCCCCAGATTCTACATTGAAAACCTTCTGAACCAAACCGGCATATTTAAAATTGTAGACTCCTTCATAGGCAACAAAATCACCCCACATATTGAATTTTCCGTTGGTGTTGATCTCAAGTAAAAGGTTTCCTGCGCCGCGACCGCGGAGGGTGCTTCCGCTGGTTTGATCTACTACCACTTCCACTTCTGCATCATTAGTTACATCCAGATCAAATACCATCTCGATACCTTTCACCTCCTTGGTAAGGATTTCTTCACCTGCTAATCGCGCCGCTTTTTCCTCGGGGCTGAGAAAATAAATGTAAGAATTGTCGCCGGCTGATACGGTTTCGTTTAACGGAATCTTAAAAACCGTTCCTCTTTCTGTTGTAGCATTAACCTCAATCAGCAAATCGTCAGTAGGACCTGCGATACTGGCATCTCCGCTTATAAAAGCAGTTCCGTAATAGAGCGCGTCTTCACTTGCCTCTGTATCCAGTACTAAAAGCCTATTCGTTGTAATATCCAGATTAAGCATCCATTCCCGGAAATTACGATGCCTTATATAGCCATCGAGGGTTCCGCGGGTATCATATTTAGTGTCCACTAATTCAATTTGGTCAAAATTGAATTGTTGTTCGGTAAGATTAATCGTGGCTTCATCCCTGAAATCAAAATCTACATTCAGATATGGAACTCTAAGGCCTGCATCACTAAGGCTTAATTGCCCTGAAAATTCGGGATTCTTGTAATTCCCCGTAACACCAGCGCTTCCTGTAGCGAAACCTCTTATATTACTGATTACTTCCCCACCAAGCGGACTAAAGGCTGCCATATTAAGGCGATTTAGGTCAACATCGAGATCAATCCTGGGTTCCTGGCCACTTACATCAATATTTCCCAAGGCAGTCAGTGATTCGAACTCCTCCTTCCTAAGCGTCGCATTAATATTATAATTAGTAAGGTCTTCATTTCCTTCTACATCAATCACAAGGTTCCCCAAAAGGTTGTCATTCACATCCAGGGAATCAATCCGTAAAGAGGTATTCGGATAATAGGCACCATCCTCCTGCAACAAATCCAGTTTTCCGTTCAGTACACCAGCTAGTCTCAAACTATCGATTTGTGGAGTGATCTTCCCGATATCCACATCGTCAAATTCCATACTGAAATTTTTATATGTCGAATCCCGAAGCACTCCGCTAAGTCTTATTTCCTCATTTTGGTGGCTCATTACCAGAGAATCTATGGTGATATTATTAAAATTATTATCGAAGATTATTTTATTGCTTTTATTTCTGTCTTCGTTGATATACCAGATATTTTCCCTGAAACGAATATCGGATCGCTGGATTCCCACTACCGATTTATTTTCTTCATTTATGGTATGAAAAAGGTTGATATTGAATACGTCGTCGTTTTTCTTTCCGCCCTGAAATTCTGAACGGATAAAAAGCGTGTCTCGCTGAGTTACATTAATAAAACTAAATTCTGAAAAATTATAAATATCAGTAGCAACGCTGTCTGATTCAAAAAAGGTGTTATAAATTGGATTAGTGTTATCTACCCGAAGATTAACGTTCTCAAGCATATTTCCGAAGATATCGATCCTGGGAGAATTAAAAGTGATCTTGAATTCCGATTCATCAGATTCCACCCGGCCACGAATAAATGTATTTGGTGCCAGGATAATTTCAGGATAGAAAACCTCTACGATCTTGTTATAAATATCAAAATCGAATTCTATAAATTGATTACTGGTTATGGTTTCCGGCTCGTAATTGGTATAAATACTTCCCACAGAATTCTTGAACAAATCAACAATTTCACCGACCTGAAAAATCCCCTCTATTTTACCACTAATCACATCGGGCGAATTTATCTCAATAGTTCTCACCTGTTCTTCAAAACTTGAAACTATACTGAAATCGTCAAAATAATAGAGGTCATTTTGATTTTGATAAGAGGTATTTAGCAATAGGATCTCACCAAAGGCATTATCTATAGTGGTACCGCTCATATTCATAATTACATCACCCTTAAAAACAGAAATGCTATCCCTGGTAACAAGGTTCAGTTCATTAAGGTTGGCATAACTTACCGCAGCCTCAAAATCATACACGTTTATTTCCTCAGAAAGGTCGGCAAGACCATTGAACTCCATCCTTAAATTGGGATCGTTAGCCATAAGCAAACCATTAAAAACAGGTTCGCGCATATCGCCAATAACCCGGATATTTGAATAGCTGTAATTATTGAATTCGAATTGGGAAACCTGACCTTCCAACCGGGCGCTTAGACTTTCCTGGTCGAAACCCGTACCATCTACATTTAAGTTGAAGCTGGTTTTTCCCAGGTTTTGGTTGTTGAGTAATCTTCCTAAGTTGAATTCCTTCAAAACGAGATTGCCTTTATATTCTGCCAGCTTAGCATTACTGAAATTATTAAGAGTAAAGTATGCCTCGGCATCCCCCAATTGGGTAGTAAGGTCTATATCGGCATCCAGGGAGTTTTTAGTAATAATAGCATCCCCCATAATTCTGATATTTCCAAAATCTCTAAGGTTTTCCGGTAATTTTCCACGCAAATCACCAGGCAGTAGATTTACCAGATCATAATAATTTGAAGTGAACTCATTAAAATTACCATTAATCCTCAGATTCTCTCCTGCATTAGAGAAAGCACCTTCCACCCTTACCCGGCCATCAACGCGGCTGCGGTCCATTCCTTCTAGGTCCAGATCCTCGAGATAAAAATCATTAAGTGAACCACTGAATTTAGTATCAAAAATCAATAACTGGTCATCTCCAAAACTCTCGTGAAAGATTTTCAAATCAGTACTGGAAAGAACCGTTTCCTGAAAATCACCATTTATCTGCACCTTATTCGTAAAATCGGAAAAGTCGTTCAGGACATAATCCAGTTTCAGATCGGCCTTAATTAAAGAATGTGGGGTCTGTATAATGAGGTCGTCCAGGCTCATTCCGGTTGGAGAGTAGGTAAGATCTGTACTTAGATGATTTATGCTGAGGCCTCTTTTTTCGTTACCTCTTATATTGGTGATTTCTGTGCTTATCCTGTCCCCCTCTATTTCAAAGTCATTGGTAAGTAAAGAGACCTGGTCGAGAACGATTATTTCAGGATTATCAAGATTTTCATCTATAAAGCTAAAATGGCCATTAAGAACTTCCACTGTGCTTACATCCATTCTGAAGACCGTTGAATCCCCGGTAGGTTCTTTTTTTAATTTATCGAGAAAGATCGCAAGGTTGTCCTTGTCTTCATTTTCATACTTTTTCATTTTGAGACTGAATCCATCCAGTTGGGTAAATCCTAAGGAAGGATTTCCGCCTATTATATTAGATAGACTTAATATTGAAGTACGTAGCTGCCGGGCATGCATGAGGGTATCGGCGTGGTGATCTTCCACGAAAATGCCATTGAGCTTAACTTTACCAAAATATCCTAAACTAACCCTTTCCACCGATACATTCACATCGCTGTTTTCTTTAAGGGATTTGGTTATCCTCCCGGCAACCGAAGTTTGTACAGCCGGGATAGAGAAAATTATAAGAAGTAGAATAAAAAATAAAACCAGCGCAACCACGGTTCTAGTTAATATTTTCCAGAATTTTTTGATACGCTTTTATGTTTTAACTTTGTAAACAATATTAACAATTTCTATGCCCCTTATTTCTTAA
>DATISX010000048.1:0-1651 GCA_035468275.1 Salegentibacter sp. | reverse complement strand
CAAATGGAGAAACAAGAACTGGAAGACAAATTCCTTCCTGAAATGAAAAAGATCTTCCCTGAAATTGAAGCTCATCATAAGAAAACCTATATAAAGGCTTGGGGAGAAGATCCCTATGCTCTTGGTGGTCCAAGTTTCCCGGCTCCGGGAGATGTGAGCAAGTATTTAAAGGCGCTGCAGGAACCGCATGGCCGCTTCCATTTTGCCGGAGAATATACCAGTATTCTGCGGAGTACGATGGAAGGAGCGCTGCGCTCCGGTGCAGATGCGGCAAAGGCGGTTAATGAACTCGGGGATTAAGTTTTTGGATCATTTTAGTCCGATTCATTTTTAAAAAATGAAAGGCGAATATTAGCAATAATTAAAGTTCGTAATGGTTTCTGGATACATGTTTTTTTAAATATTCCTCTCAAGTTCCGCGCAAAAGCCCCAGAGATCTCGTAAAAGAAAACCTTTATTAACATGCTGTTTTCCTATCAAATTCTTTGCGTTCTTTTGCTTTGCTCCGCGTGCTTTGCGTAAAATCTAAAAAAATAATTTTCCCTGGCATCAATATTTATGGTACAGCTTTGCAAAGGTTTTCCTGCGGAAAAATTCCTAACTTTCCCCAAAAACAGATTATGCCGCTTATTTTGCCCGTTAAAGAAAAGACCCCTGAATTTGGGAAAGATTGCTTCCTCGCTGAAAATGCTACTATTGTTGGCGATGTGGTGATGGGAGACCAATGTTCGGTGTGGTTTAATGCTGTGATTCGGGGAGACGTAAACGCTATCCGGATAGGAGACCGAACTAATATCCAGGATGGGGCCGTGATCCATTGCACTTATGAAAAGGCCGCTACAACTATCGGGAATAATGTTTCGGTGGGGCATAACGCCATTGTGCACGGTTGTGAGGTAAAGGATAATGCACTTATCGGGATGGGTGCTATTGTAATGGATAAGGCGGTAGTAGGGGAGAACTGCATTATCGCTGCCGGGGCCGTGGTCCTGGAAAATACCATCTGCGAACCCGGACATATCTACGCCGGAACTCCCGCCCGAAAGATCAAAAAGCTAAGTGAAGACCAGATCAAGAATCTGGCAAAAACCGCTAAAAATTACATTATGTACAGCGGCTGGTTCAAAAAATAAGTTTTTCAATTATTGACCAAAATATGAGGCTCATCATATTTCACACTGCCTCTAATTCCTAATTTAGCTCTTGCCTGGAATACGGTCAGATTACCGGTGGGGCCCCCAGGCGGCCCGATCAAACAGGTTACTTTTTGGTTAATAGTAATTAATACTTTCATAAGAACAGGAGGACTGCACCTCCTGTTCTTTTTTTTAACCTATTCTTGATTTTCTTCTCTGAGTTTGAAATAATCTCCTATTAACAACACGGCAGGAAATAAGATTTCTTCCTCCATCTCCGCATGTTTCTCAAGTTCTTCAAAATATACTGAAAGTTCCTGATGCTTTTCCCTCGCTACAGTAGCCATCATTTCGCTTAGAAAATGCCCTATCATCTGATGTTCTGCCAGCATGGCCTCTCTGTTTTCCCTGAATTTTTCCGTAAGATGAATAATCTTCGCGCGCTCTTCCGGCAGTTCGCACTTAGCCAGTAGCGAGAGGATTCCAAATGGAGGCAATATATAATCCTCTTCTTC
>DATISX010000047.1:0-2612 GCA_035468275.1 Salegentibacter sp. | reverse complement strand
CGTAACTTCGGCGACATATACTCCCTGGGCAGTGTTAAGCCCGAATTCTTCAACGGCTTCCGGCGTTATGCTCAGGCCTCTGATCCCTAAAATTCCTTTTTGAACATCACCATATTCCAGAATATCTTCTACGATCTTCCTAGTAATATTCGATGGTACCGCAAAGGCATAACCAACATAACTACCGGTTTGGGAGGTTATAGCGGTATTTATTCCTACCAGTTCTCCGTTGATATTCACCAGCGCACCACCACTGTTTCCGGGGTTGATAGCTGCATCGGTTTGGATAAAGGATTGCGGAGTTGCATCATAGGTGTTCAGGTCTCTTGCAGTTGCACTTATTATTCCAGCCGTAACTGTAGATTTTAGATTGAAAGGATTCCCTACTGCCAAAACCCATTCTCCTAATCTCACCGCATTGGAATCTCCAAAGGGAATGTAATCCAGGTCCTCTGCATCGATTTTCAGCAAGGCGATATCAGTAGATTCTGCCACTCCTATGATCTCGGCGGTGTAGGTTTGGTTATTGTTCAGGGTAACTTCAACCTCGCTGGCTCCTTTGATCACGTGATTATTGGTAACGATATAACCATCAGGAGAAATAATAACCCCCGAACCGGCTCCTTGTAAAGCTCGGCCACCCTGATTTCCGCGATAAAGATCCCAGATGCTTCGGGGCCCTTGATAAACCGCAACATTTTTAACGTGAACCACTCCGTTGACTGTGTTTTCAGCAGCTTCGGTGAAATCGGCATTGGTGCCGTAGATTCTGTTGCTGTAATTCGCCGGTATGAAATTTTCCGAAGGAGATTGATCCTGAATTAGCTGAGTTTGGGATTCTGGTTCTATAAATAATTTATAACTCCCCAGTGTAAGTACTCCTCCCAGGATCGAAACGGTAAGTAAACTTGCAAATCTTTTCATTTTTACAAACTGTGTTTTATGAAATAAATATTAATTTAATCAATTGTTCTTTCTGGATTCTGACTTTTAACTGTCAATTAACAGCGGAAAAATCTACTGTTTTATTGTATATTTGTATCCTTTTAGTTGCAACAAATGACACTTAATTTCTATAAATATCAGGGTACCGGAAATGATTTTATCATTATCGATAACCGTACCGAATTTTTCTCCAAAAACAATACCAAATTAGTTAATTTTCTTTGTGACAGAAAATTTGGCATAGGGGCTGACGGCCTGATGTTACTGGAAAAACCGGAAGTTGAAGGGGATGATTTCAAAATGGTATATTTCAATGCCGATGGAAACGAAAGCAGTATGTGCGGTAACGGGGGGCGCTGTTTAGTAGCTTTCGCCAAACATCTCAGAATTATAGAAGCTAAAGCTAATTTTACTGCCATAGATGGACCTCATAAAGCTACAATTCAAAACGGATTGGTGAGTCTGCAAATGCAGGATGTAAAAAGCATCCGGAAGGAAGGCAAGGATTTATTTCTTGATACCGGTTCCCCGCATCATGTGGAATTTACTAAAGCTGTTGATGCCCTGGATGTCAAAAAACAAGGTGCTGCTATACGGTTTAATCAGCGATATAAAGAGAAAGGCACCAATGTGAATTTTGTAGAGCAGCTTAGCGCTAACGAATATAAAGTGCGTACTTATGAAAGGGGAGTAGAAGATGAAACCCTTTCCTGTGGAACTGGAGTTACCGCTGTAGCGATTGCCGCAAGTGCATCAAACAGGGCCGATGGGGAATTAGTAAAACTTCACACCCCTGGGGGAGAACTCAGCGTTTCCTTTAAAAAGAACGGTGAAGGTTTTAAAGAAATATGGTTATCGGGACCGGCTACTCAGGTATTTAAAGGAGAGATAATATGCAAACTCTAAAAGGAAATAAGATATACCTACGGGCTCTGGAGCCTGAAGATCTGGATTTTGTTCACGAAATTGAAAATACCGAAGATTTCTGGGTGGTAAGCGCTACGCAATCTCCATATTCGAGATATATGATCAAAAAATACCTTGAAAATTCGCATCGTGATATCTATGAGGTAAAACAGTTAAGACTTGTAATTTGTAATTATGATCACAAACCGGTAGGTCTTATAGATCTTTTTGATCTGGAACCTAAAGATAGACGGGCGGCAATAGGCATTCTAATAGCAGACCCTGCCGATCGCAAAAAAGGTTATGGTGCCGAAAGTATTTCCCTGGTTTGTGAATATAGCTTCAAACACCTCGCTTTGCATCAGGTTTATGTGAATGTCACTGCAGATAATGAAGCCAGCGTAAAACTATTCGAAGGTCAGGGCTTTTCCCTTGTTGGGGTTAAGAAAGACTGGATTTTGGTGAATAAACAATTTAAAGACGAAGCCCTTTATCAACTTATCAATAAATAATGTACATTAAAAAAATACTTCTTGCTGTCGCTATTCTTGGACTTATAGCTTTGGCAGGTTTTAGCTATTATATTTATAACAGCATTTTCTCTTCTAATACGGAATTTTCTGAAAAACAGGCCGTAGTCTATATCCCAACCGGAGCCGATTATCAAACTGTAATAGATAGTATTAATCCATTGGTGAAAAATATAGAGTCTTTTGATGCTGTAGCCAGGAAAAAAGGATATCCAGATAACATCAGGGCTG
>DATISX010000046.1:0-1630 GCA_035468275.1 Salegentibacter sp. | reverse complement strand
ATGGCTATTCCTATATAAAGTGCAAAGGTAAGTCCGACTATGAGGAAGGTCCAGGTTTGTAAATCCATAGGGGTAGTTTTGGAAAGGGAGGTTTAGTTATCCTGCATTATTTATTATAACCATATTTTTTATCGAGACGATTCATCAGGTAGACATATACGAAGATCAGGATTACAAAAACGTAAATAGAACCCTGCTGGGCGAACCAGAATCCCAGGGGAAATCCTGCCAGCGAGTAATTATCGAGAAAATCCTTGAAGAGTATCCCGGCACCATAAGAAGCCAGGAACCAGATAAGAAGCAACACCAGAACATAAGTGATGTTCTCCTTCCAGTAGGCCGTAGCTTTTTTTTGATCTTCCATTTATTTTGTGAATGCTCTTTTACATCCTGCTGCAATATAGCAATTTGAATAAAAAATTCGTAGAAAGATGGGAAGAATGCTGTGGAGATTTCAGCCTCCATTTCCTTACACTAACTTCCGGAATTTAAAATAAAAAAGAAATCCCGTATTTCCGGATTAAGGAATTACGGGATTACCAATATTGTAATGCGTTTTTTACTTTTCGAATGGTTTCGTCTCGATTGCTGCTTCAGGAATATCCCACATATCTTCCAGCTCTTCTAAAGTTTTTCCTTTGGTCTCAGGAATGTATTTGTAGGTAAAGAAAATTATGGACAGGATAAATGCCGAAAATATGAAATAAGGCAGGGAACCATTCCAGTAGACGGAATTGTTTACCTCACTTTCAGCTACCAGTGGGAAAGATTGAGTGACTACATAATTAGCGGCCCATTGTGCCGCGACTGCAATGGACATAGCTACACTTCTCATGTTGTTAGGGAACATTTCAGATAAAATTACCCAAACAACAGGACCCATTGACATTGCAAAAGAGGCTATGAACAATAAAACGCCTATGAGAGATAGTATCCCAACGGTGCCATTCATCAGGGTAAATCCTAACATTAAAAAGCCGGTTAGCATCCCAATTGATCCTATGTAAATCAGGGGTTTTCTTCCGAATTTATCTACCGTTGCCATGGCAACAAAAGTAAACAGAAGGTTCACTGCTGCAAGCAATACCTGCTGTTCCAGAACATCTTCCTGGCCAAAACCAAGAGCCTGTTCAAAAATATCGGCGCCATAATATAACACAGCATTTATACCGGTGAATTGTTGCAAAACGGAAAGTATGGTTCCAATAACAATTATTGAAAACACTCCTTTGGCAAAAATATTAAGCTTGATTTTCTTGTTATCTTTTTCAATGGAATTCTCGATCTCATGAAATTCAATGTCTGCCATTTCCTTTCCGTGAATTTTTACCAGGACCTCCAGCGCTTTTGATTTGTGGCCTTTAAGTGCGAGCCATCGCGGGCTTCGCGGCACAAAGAACAGGAGTACTAAAAATGCTAAACTCGGGATAAGCTCACTCCAAAGCATATATCTCCATCCATTTTGAATATTTTCTTCCGGGGTTGCCGAATTTCCTATAAAATAGGTGACCAAAAACACTACAAAAAAGCCTATCACAATTGCCAGCTGATAATAACTTACCAGGGTTCCGCGAATTTTGGCCGGAGCGATTTCAGCAATATAAGTTGGCGCATTCATAGATGCTATCCC
>DATISX010000045.1:0-12253 GCA_035468275.1 Salegentibacter sp. | reverse complement strand
ATGGTGTTTCAGATCTCCATCTAAACATCCGTTGAATTAGGGGCGGGCTCCTCAAAATTGTCCGTACAGCTAAAGGAAAAAATTAAGGGAGTTGACCCATTGAATCTTTCCAAAACATCAACTACCTTAACCGCAAGTATTAGTAACGTGATAACGTTTGGATAGTTAAAAAACTCTCCACGATCTCATCGCTAAATACTTGGGGACGCTACCAAAAAGTATGTCCTTCTCTTTCCTTTAGCTGTACCTTCGAAATCAGCCCAGGATCCTCAAAAGATGACCATCCGCGCCCAGCAATAGCATTACAACGTCTCGATAAATGCATTGTTACATTTATATATTATATGTCTTTACAAATCTAAGGGATTTTTTATGTTTTTATAGACATTTGTGGCCACATGGGTATAAATTTCTGTGGTTTTTGTACTGTTATGTCCTAAAAGTACTTGAATATACCTTAAATCGGTACCGGCTTCCAGTAAATGTGTGGCAAAGGAATGCCTTAGCATGTGCGGGGTGACCCGCTTCCTGATTTTTGCTTTTTTAGAGGCTTTTCTAACTATTTGAGTAACACTTTCTGCCGAATATCTTTCGCCCCGGGGACCTTCAAAAAGATAATGCCTGGGACGCCATTCCAGGTAATATTCGCGTAATTCCTTAAGCAGAATATGTGATAATAAGGTGTAACGATCTTTATTCCCTTTGGCCGATCTTACACATATCACCATTCGTTTACCATTAATATCTTCGGGTTTAAGCTCTAAAACCTCATTCCTTCTTAAGCCTGCAGAATATAGGAGGCTTATTATACAGCGATGCTTGATATTATTGGCGTGGTTAATAATAGCCAGTACTTCTTCTTTTGCCAAAACTTTAGGCAATTTGGTTTCCTTTCGGGGACGCTCAATGGCATAAAATCTATTGGGCATTTCCAATACCACCTCATAATAAAACTTAATAGCATTAATCGCCTGGTTAATGCTGGAATTTGAATAGCCCTCTTTAATGAGTTTCTGGAGATAGGCTCTAATGTCCAATTCATTAAGATCCTCCAGTTTACGATCTTTATAATGATTGAGAAAAGCTTCAAAACAGCATACATAAGTATTTACCGTACTCTTTGCGTAGCGCTTTAACTCCAACTTTTCTAAATAAGAATCAGGACAGCTAAGCACGCCCTCTCTTACTTCCCGGTTCTTAAAATTACTTACATCCACTTCAGGGTTATTACGTCCTAAGCTACTCTTAGCAAAGAAGTAATTGCTGTTTATCCAGGCTATACCCCTAAATTGTTTATAGATCGCATCCAGGTTTTCAGGATTGTTAGGTAAGTAATGCATATTAAACGCCTCGCTCCACTCCACATCCGGCAACTCGTTTACCATGGCCAATAACACCCTGTCCGTATAAAACTGCAGGCCTATATATTTCCGCTGTTGGATCATTAAATGCTTCAGGGTGATATACTTATTCTCCATGACCAGGGTTAAACTTTATAAGTAAAAATACCTTGATAGCTGACCATAGGAGGATATTATTCGTATATTATACGAATAAAGCGGATAAAATGACCCGTAAACAAAAATATTGCCTTGCCTGTGAACAGGAACTCCAGGGAAGAGCCGACAAAAAATTCTGTGACCCTTACTGCAAAAGTGCCTGGCACTACCAAAAAATGCAGGAAGACACTTATAGCTTTTATGCACGCGTAGATAGACAGCTTAAGACAAACCGCAGGCTCCTTAAATCTTATAATAAATCGGGAAAAGCAACGCTTAGGGCTAATACCTTAATCCAACAAGGCTTTAATCCCGATTTTTTTACACATTACTGGAAAAATAAAAATGGAGATGTATATCTTTTCGTATACGAATTCGGATTCCTCTCCAGAATGGAAAACGGAAGAAAAAAATATATCCTTGTTACCTGGCAGCCGTATATGGAAAAAAGCAAAAAACCATAACTACAATCATTCCGCCTCAATTTCAATCAAAATTTGAATTAGATATCCCTCATTTTCTCTTCGGAAAAAAATCAGCTTTGAACCCAGCCGTCAAGTTATGCCTGCCAGACCGCCAGGCGTGACTCAGGATTCCATCGAAGTGAGTGAGATTCCTAAATAAAACCCGGAAATAAAAACCTGAGGCTATTCTAAGGCCGGCTTCAGGCTTCCATTATGAATATTCAGTTTATGGAGAAATCCACCTGAAAAAACCCGGCAGACTGCAATATGTGACATGTTTAAAGCTTTTTCAAATGACTCATTTGCTGATGAGTAACTAATTTTTCCTGTTAAAGTTTGTCTAGTCTACATATAAGCACCTCAAATTCTCCCGATTAACTGCATAAAATTAGGATAAAGCCAATTTATATAAATGATTGAATTACAGATTTGTAAGAAAAACAACTGTTAATATCCTGTTAATAAGTTCTTTTGATTAATAAGCTGATAATGAGCTTTTTGTAGTAATTTACTATGCTGAAGTCTTACCTAACTAAAACACCTATACAGGCAATGGAGTTAAAAGTTTTAAAGGCCGGACTTCAGGTTGAAGGGGATCCCTGATTTCCGGTAATGTTAATCAATTTGTCCCCAACCCTGAAATTATGATAAATTTCAGAGCAGTAACCAAGAAGAATCCTCGCGATCTTCTTGCCGATCCGCTTCACTACGCTGCCGTAATCAGCACCGGAGTGAGCAACCTGGAGAAGCTCTCAGAGCTTGCTTCCAGAGAGAGTTCAGTAGGCCCTCAGGATTGTTATTCAGTCCTTATTGGCCTGGCACGAGCCATTGAACTCGAACTCAAGGAGGGCCGTATCGTTGAACTTGGCCAATTGGGCCGGTTCCGGGTCTCCGTGAGCAGTGAAGGAAGTGAAACCTCCGAAGAGGTTTCACATACGTCAATCACCAAAAGGCGGTTGATTTTTTCTCCTTCGCCTTACTTGAAAGAGGTTTTGGTAAACCTCAAATTCAAAAAAGCCCCGAATCAGCCTTAAACAGCTGCTTCTAAACTTTTTTAAACCTCCTGAACTGACCTTCAGGGGGTTTTTTGTTGTCTAAATGTATACATTTTTTATATTTTTTACCACCTATTGCCACGATTTTCCACGTTAAAATTTTGAAATTCCCCGGTACCGCTGTTTAGAGAACTTCATCTCTTGCTAAATCGATCTTCATCTCTGCATTAATTGATCTTCATCTATCGCCACATACATCTTCATCTCCCGGCCCAGAGATCTTCATCTTCTCCCCTGCCGAACTGGATCTCTTTAAAATGAGGTGAAATTCAAATAGGAATTGCTAAATGTGAGCTTAAAAAACTGGTGAATTTTAAATATATTACGCTAAAATCTACTTTAGCCCGTGTAAGATTGACTTAATAATAGAATCCCCACAGCAATTAAACCGAAATAAATATACCTTAAAAAAGAGCCATCCTTTAATTGGTGATTAAAATATCTTCCTAGTAGAATAGCAGGAATTATTACGGGAATTGAAATTAAAAAATAGTGTGTTACAGCGGAAATCCACAGTCCATTGTACCAATAGCCAAGCATCCCTATAATGCTTGCAGGTAAAAAATAAGCTTGTAAAGTGGCTCTGAAATGTTTAGCTGTCCAGTTGCGCATATTTCCATAAATAACAAGTGGTGGTCCATTTAAGCCATACGCTCCCCCCAATACACCTGAAAAGAAACCGCAAAAAAATAGCCAGAATTTATTATCTGTTGCTAATCTAAAATTGCCCTTAGAAGTCAAGGAATAAATAGAATACAAAATAATTAGTATTCCCAAAACCAATTTTGTTAAGTTTTCATTTCCGTAAATCAGCAACAATAATCCAATCGGAATTCCAAGAGCAGCAAAAATAATCAACCATTTTGCACTGTTAAAATGTATTTGTTTTCGGTCTTGTATGACTACAAAGGCTGCAATTAAGATCGAGATTAGTACAGAAAGTGGGACGGCAATTTCAATAGGTATTAAAAGAATAAGCAATGGAACAGCAATCAATGATTCTCCAAAGCCAAAGGTTGAACGAACTAATGTGGCAATAAAGATAATTGCTAAAATGTAGAAGGTTATTAAATCCATATTTTATTGGAACTCTATTCCTCTGATTTTTTGACACAGCGTCCCGTATAAAAACTCTGCGAGCGGGCGCGCGTGATCGTCCGCAGGTGGCGACCGAAGGGAACAGCGCCAGCACAATCAGGCGTTGGACTTTCAAAATGGGACTGGTTAAGCATTGTTTTTATATCCTGTTAGCCTGCGTATTTTTCCTTCATTTCTTCGGAAAAAAGGATCGTGATGCCTTGATTTAATATTTTGTCTTGCCGAATAACTACATCCCAATCGGGAAGTCTTTTGGCTATTCTAATTGCCTCTTTTATAAATATATTCTCTCTATCTTGAATTATACTATCATCCACGACTAAATAAGAATTTTCCCAAATAATCTCTTTTAATTTTCCATTAAGTTTCGGTTTTATGCTTATCGATACCTGGTAATTCTTATCACCCATATCAGGTATCTTATTCCAATTAATGTTTCCATAAACAAAATCCAGATATTCATTAGGGTTAGCTGATGAAAATTTAGATTTATTCGAAATGAAATTTCGATAAGCTGTTTTACCTGATAAAACTCCATCTTGAAATCTGAATACAGTTTCGTTAGGATAGATAGAACTGTTTCTTCGGTGATTCCCGGTGCATATAATACAAGTTCCATCAAAAGTGATTATATTTTCATCAACCCACTCAGCAAAAATTAATCTTTGCGCTGTTTGAAATAGCCTTTGAAGATTTAATTCTTCTTCTGGGCTGTATAGAGAGATAATTTTTGTCAAATAAAGACTGTCATTGCGAATTACCCACTCTGTTTTATAATTCCTCCACGGCAAAATTTCAGTCAGAGAATCTCTATTTGTACCAAATTTATTTTCTTCAATTCGGTTTGTAATTATTTGGTCAAACTGGTTCCAATTCTTTTTTTGTTCCAATGGATTTGAATAAAAATTAAGGGTATCAGATTTCCAAATTAGGAGGTCTGATTGTCCGTTTGCACCAGTTGCAACTATAAGCAAAATTATTTGAATGATTTTCTTCATATGCAGGCTAACAGGTATCGTATCCAAACAAGGCGAGCCGGAGAGCATGATTGGCGGCAGGTTCCCACCGAAGGGAACAGCACGTTATAATTGTTTAACGCAAATATATGAAAAGGTTACCATGCAGGGAATTAATGATTTTTCGGCTTGTTGCCAAGGTCCCGGTTAACGCAAGTGCGAGCTGGCAAGCCTGATTGTCGGCAGTAGGATTCCTTTTTTAGATCCAATACATAAGCGTTCCACTGAAACAGTCCGGAGAACGGCTGCAGGGTAGATTGATTGATTACAATCCTAAAATTTTCTTAAATTGCCCACACTAGACGAGAGGTTTCAACAAATCTGGCCGTCACCCTGAACACAACCCTAACCAAGCCTGCAAGCTTTAGAACCCTTGCAGGGTTTAAAAATAAACATAATTAATTAAAACAGCAACATGCAAAAACTAAGCTTCCTGCTCTTATTTCTTTTTTCCATAACCACCTACGCCCAGGATTTTGGCGACCTGTTGACTGCCGGGAAAGGCATAGCCGGAAATTCAGCCAGTGATAAAATCCCTAAGCGCTGGTTTTCTACAGCCGAAGCTGAATTTAGCGTTAACTATGAGGTGCGTTATGATTATTCAAGATATGCTACCAACGGCAATCTCATCTCCGGCGGCACCGCCGACCTCGATAATAAAGCTTCCTTTGGTCTCTTATATAGTATCAACTATCCTGTTTTTAATAAATTCAGTGTAGGTGCCGTGGGTGGGTTTCAGCATCAGGGGCAGCAGAAGATTTCGGCTCTTAAAGTAGGTGGGATCTTCAGATATCATTTTATCAATTATGAAAGCGTGAATATAAACCTGATGACCGCTTACAATATTGGCCTTAGCGATAAGATCAAAAGCGATATGGCCAATGCACGGCTTGGACTTCAGTTTCCGATAGTAAAGAATTATGATTTTAATCTAAACCTGAACGTGTTCGGCGATTACAATTATTATGTCCTCGATAAACCCCTACTGGACGAACCCGGCGAAAAGGGAAAGAACATTATCTTCAGATCTTATGGAGTGAGTTTAGGTTTCCTTTTTTAATCAGAACCCCTACTCCCCTGCAAGGGTTTAGAACACTTGCAGGGTTTCAAACAATGACCAACGACGTCACCCTGAAACGGCCCTAAGGACGTATTCAGGGTCTCATAAAGAAGATTCAAGGTATGAAAGAAAAACAGCCAAAACAGGATGAGATCCCGGGTCAAGCCCGGAATGACGAAAAGATCGAACCTAAGAGTTCATCAAGATATTGTCTTAATGAAAAAAACCAGTTCCCTTAGTAGCCAAATATCTATAGAAAAGAGCGGTTCGAATTTTTTTATGAGCCCCATCGGGGCGGAATATAATATTCTTATCAAATACTAATTAACTTGTATAACTATTTCAGGAATAGTCAAACTCCCTGTTATGTCGTAGATACTCCATACTTAAACTATACTTACTCCATACCAAAGCTATAGCAACATTATGTCAAAGCCCTGGCACCGGCAAAATCCAATGGAAATTGAGGTGAACCAAATCATATTTCAAACATCAAAAAACACCAACTAAAAAAAGCCCTGAATATGCCAGGGCTTTTATGATTGATAACTCTCTATTAAAAATAGGTAGGGCGCGAGTTATCAATCTTCTATAAAGATGAAAAAACTTAAAGGGTAACGGGGGGCAAAAAAGTGTGAACTCAATGAGTTGTAATAAAGATAGGAGTTTTTATTAAATGTTTAGGAATTATTCTTTAAAAGCCCAACAAATTCGATTAAAACCATATTTTTTATTAAGTCTGTAAATAAAATCCTATAAATTAATGTAAAATTGACACATAAAAGGATTTGACCAGACACAAAATTTCTTCTGCATATCCCCTTTTTCTATACCCGGAATATTTACTTAAAGCCTTATTTTCTAAAACCTAAAAAAAACCCAAAGTCTGATATTCACCTTTTTAAGCCCGATATTCTTTCTAAATTTAATCGAGCGCTTCAAGAAAATAATAAGCTTTTATAAAGACTTTCAGTCGCTTGCAAAAATATAAAGACATAAAAACCAAACAAGACGTTTAAAAGAATGCTGGATATATCGGAATTATCTGAGAAATCGATTAAGCAAATTTTAACAAACCTGGAGGAAGAAACGGAGTTAAGCTGTAGTCTTCCTGGGGGTGGAATCCTTCATATTGAAAAGGACCTGCCCTATTTAATAGTGTACCGACGTAGGCCAAATGATGCCGGTACCGCCCGAATGGTGATGAGCGAGGCTTCCTATCTCATCATTGGAGATAAGGATTTTGAAGCTTACCGGGATTTGCTCTTCCGGGTGTCAGATAAACTAGCGAGCAAATTTAAGTCTTATCTGCTCTTTGAAATATATGCCGGAGAAGCCGGTTCCAATAGTTTTACCATTAAGGGACCCGCCAAACAGCTGACCTCTTCCCTGGAACTCTTACAGAGCGAACTGGAAAAAATCAATGAACGCTATTCAGGGCTTTATCTTAAGTCTGAAATAAAGGATACCCCAAACAGGCAAAAGGAAGGGGAACCCGCGCTAATGGAGATCGAACAAACAAAGCAGTCAGGAGCTGTGGTGGTTGGCCTGGAGATTCCGCCTGTATACCGCAATATAGAGGGCCAGCTTTATCCCGTATTTTTCCGTGGATCTCGCGATGTTATTGTAGAAGCCATTCACAAAGGAATATTCGATTATATAAGAGTGCAAACTTCCTGTGGCGTGGCGAGCTTTCATGCTTTGGGTAGGAAATACCTTAAAGATAAGGTTTATGAGATCGATAAAAAGCTGGCGGAGATCGAAAATTCTTACGAATTTCTGTGGCTGGTGTCACCCTCGAACATCCACGAGATAAAAAAGGAATTCTTTGATTCAAATTATGAAAAGGTCCTCGATTATCACTATCGCCTTTTACCCATAGATCCCGATGTACTTAAGCGGAAATTATATAATCTGAAAATCGAAGATATAGACGATCCTGCCATTTCTCATCTCTTTCACGAAAAAAGGGAGGAACTCGATCAGCAAATCAGCATGTTAAGCGAAAGGGGTACGAAAAATTTCTTTTACAATAGTCTCAGGCTGTATAAAGGGATAGATAAAACCCTGTATGAAGAAGCAGGCAAGCTACTTAGGGAAGTAGATGAGGAGCCACTGTTGAAGGATGCTGAAATGATAGACGCTAAAGGTTTTGCCAGTCTTGCCCGACGCGAATTCGACTATTTCGCAGCGCAGAATGAGGATTTCAAGAGTAAGGTGCATATCCGAAGGGACGTAAATATCCTGATGGTCTCCAAAGGAGAACTTTTTATTCCCGAGGATTATAAGATGAATAAAACCGAAACCGACGCCCTCATCCAGCACGAGGTGGGTACACATGTGTTAACCTATTTCAATGGCAGCCGGCAACCGCTTGCATTAATGCGAACCGGGCTGGCAGATTACGACCCCCTGCAGGAAGGCCTGGCCGTAATGGCAGAATATCTGGTAGACGGACTTTCAGCAAACCGACTTAGAACACTTGCCGGAAGGGTTATCGCCGCATCGGCATTAATGGAAGGAGGAGATTTTCAGCAAATATTCCGTCTGCTTTCCACCGATTATGGATTTTCAGGAGAAAGAGCTTTCAATATCACCTCCCGGATTATGCAGGGAGGCGGTTTTTTGAAAGATATTATTTACCTGAAAGGTCTGGTAGAGCTCAGACAACACCTTCAGAATGGCGGTGAATTTGAAACCTTACTGGCGGGAAAATTCGGCCTGAAACATATCGGGATAATCAAAGAATTAACCGATAGGAAAGTATTGAAGAAGCCTGCGCTTATGCCCAGCTATTTATTAAATGAAGATGTAGAAAATAAATTAAACCTAATCAAAGAGGGCTTACCTCTTTCAAAAATGATAACCAGATGAAAATATGCTTTGTATTAAATGATGTGGAGACCGAGAAGGTTGGAACATCGGTACTGCTTATGAGTGCAGCTTTTAACCGTGGTCACGAAGTATTTGCCATGGGAGTTGGAGATTTTAATTTCCACCATGACGGTCCCATAAGTATTAATGTTACTAACGTACCAAAAAATACAAAAACCAAATCTCCCAAAAAGTTCCTCGAGCTCCTGCAAAGCAGTAAGGCCAGGAAAAAGAGATTGACCTCTAATGATATTGATGTGCTTTTTATTAGAAATAATCCTACTGAAGAGGAATCCGGCCGGGAATGGGCCGAACAATCAGGGGTGGCCTTCGGACGAATGATGCAACAGGAAGGGGTCCTGGTTCTTAATGATGCCTATGCCCTGTCTCACGCCTTTATCGATAAGCTTTATTTCGAAGAACTACCGGAATCCATAAAACCCGATTCTCTTATAACCCGAAGCAAGGAAGACATACTTAAGTTTTGGGAAAAACACGATAAGAAGATGGTCTTAAAACCCCTGGAAGGATCAGGCGGAAGAGATGTTTATCTCATAGATGAAAATGAAAAGAACGTCAACCAGATTATTGAAACTATAAGTCAGCAGGGTTATGTGATCGCACAGGAATTCCTGCCGGCGGTTAAGGATGGCGATGTGAGAATTTTGCTGCTCAATGGCCGCGTGATGGTTAAAGACGGAATCCAGGCAATAATCCGAAGATCTCCGGGTGAAGGGGAATTCCGTAGTAATTTTAGCCAGGGTGCCACGGCAAACAATAGTGAACTTACCCCTGAAATGCAACGCATTGTAGATCTTACGGCGCCCAAATTAATTCGGGACGGTCTCTTCTTCGTCGGACTCGACGTAGTGAAAGATAAACTCATTGAAATTAATGTACTTAGTCCGGGAGGGATGGAGCGCTTTAAAGATATTGGACTACCGGATTTCACTCCAATGGTTATAGAGGCCATTGAACGCAAGATAGATTACAAAGAAATGTATAAGGGACAGCTTTCCAACCAGGTGCTGGCTACAATGGAATAGGGAAATGATGGATAAACAAAAGAAAGAGATTCCAAGAATAATAGGAAAATATACAAGTGGTAAAAAAGGACCACTCCTTTTTGTCACAGGGGGTGTCCACGGAAATGAACCCAGCGGAGTGCGGGCCCTTGAAAGGGTATTTGCTGAACTGGAAAAATCCAAACCGGAAATAGAAGGAACCATTATTGGCGTTTCCGGAAATAAAGAGGCGCTCAACCAAAACAAGAGATTCCTGGAGGAAGATTTGAACCGCACCTGGACCGAGGAGAACATTCAGCAAAATAAAAAAGAGACTCACGAGCAACGGGAAATGTGGGAGATTATTGAAGTGCTAAAGAATTATCCTGAAAGCGATTTTACCAAACGCTATTTTCTGGATTGCCACACCACCTCCTCTCCCAGCCTGCCCTATATTTCGGTGCAGGAAGTGAATGATAACGATGAATGGGCGCATAGGTTTCCTACCTATATCGTACGCGGTTTCAGCGATATGGTTTACGGTTGCATAGACCATTATTTAAGCCGAACCGGTTTAACCGGCTTTGTACTGGAAGCAGGGCAACACACCGATAAATCTTCAGTGGAAAATCACGAGGGAGTGATCTGGCTGGCGCTGAAAGAGGCCTGTAAGCTTGATCTCAGCAAAATTTCCTGTTATCCCGATTGCGTAAATAATTTCGCTGAAAAGAATGCTCCCGAGCAAAAAACCTTTGAACTGGTGCACCGGCATGGGTTAGATGATTCAGATGAATTTGAAATGCAGCCGGGCTTTGAGAATTTTCAGAAGATTAAAAAAGGTGAACTTCTGGCAATTCAAAATGGAAAGGAAATTAAAAGCGAGTGGGATGCGCGCATTTTTATGCCGCTTTACCAGGCCCAGGGGAACGATGGCTTCTTCGTAGTAGAGGAAATCGACTAACCAATATATTTCATAAAAAAGTTCCCCTTAAAGTGCAATTCACCTTTAGGGGAACTTTTTATTTTTTTACCACGCCTGCAACTTCGCCTGTTTCGCAATGAAGTCGTAATAACTCTTTGCTGGTTATTCCATACTTGCCTTCAGGAACTTCGTAATCGCCTACTCCTCCCTCTGAGCGTACAAAGCGAATTTCGGTTCCGTCCCTTGGATCGATCATTGGGCTTTTACAGGAGTTAGCTTCCAGGGCTACGCCATCTTCAGGAATAAAGGCATTAGGCGTATTTTCAGGTTGACGAATAATGTCTCCCATAACAGCCGGGGCTCCTGTTCCGCAGGAAAGCATAACAAAGGCCAGGCCTGCTATAAAAATGTTTTTCTTCATAATTTATAAGATTTAAAAAAACCTCTTAATTTAAAGAAAAATCAGATTCGGGGAGATGGGGGAAATCCATTATTCTGAAAACTCGATGCAAACCGGAGTTTTCACTGCAACCGACTCCAAATGCGGAATCAGTTTACCGTCCATTTTATTGATTCTGAAAATACTGATGTTATCAGAATTCTGATTGGCGGCGTATAAAAAGTTTCCATCGGGAGAAATTGCAAAATTCCTCGGAAATGCGCCCTGGGTAGAATAATGGTCTATAAGTTTCAGTTTTCCGGTTTCCTTGTTCACGTTAAAGGCAACTATACTATTATGCCCCCGGTTGGAAGCGTAGAGAAAATTGCCGGTTGGGTGCAAATGAATATCGGCCGTAGAATTCTTCTCCTTAAAATTTTCCGGAAGGCTGGAGTATGATTCAAGTAAACTCAACCCACCAGTGGAATTCTTTTCGAAGACACTTAAAGTACTGTTAAGCTCATTTATGGTATAAGCGAACTTTTCGTCCTTTGAAAATGTGAAATGCCGTGGGCCCGCGCCCCGTTCAAGTTCCACGTAAGGTTTGTCGTTAGGAGTAAGTTTTCCGGCTTCAGCATCAAAATTATAGCTCCAAACTTTGTTATTACCCAGATCATTGATGTAAGCAAACCGGTTATCTGAAGAAATACTCACCGAATGAGGATGAGAAGCTTCAGCGTTTTCCAGATTTATCTTTTGTTTTTTCTGAAGAACCCCTTTTTCGTCCCTTTCGTAAAGCATTACCACACCACCCACATAATTTGAAACGAAGACATATTTCCCGCTTTGATCGATCTCAATATGACAGGGCGCGAAGCTTTC
>DATISX010000044.1:0-4805 GCA_035468275.1 Salegentibacter sp. | reverse complement strand
AGAAAACTTGAGTTTTAATACTTTGGAGGATTTTCCGGGGGAAGAGATGGATGGCAGTTTTATGATCTGTTGGGTTTGTAAAGAGCAACTGGAAGATCCTGAAAAAGTCGATCCCAATCACTGGCGCTGCCTGAACGATGCTATGTGGAGCACCGTGCCTGCTGTACAAGTTACCGCCTGGCGAATGCTGAATAACCTAAAGGCTGAAGGCTGGCCGCAGGATCTCCTGGATATGATGTATATGGAAGATGAACTCAAAAGCTATGCTCAGCGGGGACTTAAAAAGGAGGAAACAACGTCAGAAGCGGTTCATCGCGATAGCAACGGCGCGGTAATAGAAGCCGGAGATACTGTTGTGCTAATCAAAGATCTAAATGTGAAGGGCAGTAGTATAACGGCTAAACGGGGCACGGCTGTACGCCGGGTTTCACTGGTTCACGATAATCCCGAGCAGATCGAGGGAAAAGTGGAGGGCCAACAGATCGTGATCCTCACGAAGTTTGTAAAGAAAGTATAAGAATAAAGGCGCGGAATTCCGCGCCTTTTTATTTTAATTATGATCATTCATCCAGAATTTTAAAGATTTCCTCTTCCGAAACTAAATCTTCCGAATCGTTTTGCCGCATTAAGAGTAGTAACCTCAGATCGTTCCTCTCTTCGTCTGTCATCTGCTCAAACTTTTTTCTTTGTTTCATTTTTTCATCTCTTCTAAATTATATATTTTGTAGTAGGATGTATAATTTACAAAAATACGTAAGAAAATTATTAATAAGCTCTGATTTACAGATGGTTGTTCTTCCAAAGTTGGAAAAAGAGTATAAAAGAAAAGAGGCTATCTAAAAAGAAGCTAAAAACGTCAATGAGCTGAAAATAGCTTCTCGTGAGACCCTGAATCAAGTTCAGGGAGACGTAATTTTCTTTTTAGACGGCCTCTTAACTTTCCTGAATTCAGCTACCTATTCCGTAGCTTCATTCTCATCGAGAAAGTTATACTTTCTGGCATATTCCAACATTTGAGCTTCAAAACTCTCAGGCTGGGTTACCTCGATTTTGGTGATCTCACCACTCGCATCCATTGAAGGAACAAGCACCGGATTAACAAATCCGCTGTAAGGCGCCGATTTGAATGGCTCGTTTCTTTCGATCACTTCCTGGTGAATATCCTGGTCTACTTTTACTCCGTAGTCTTCTACCAGATTCTTGGCGGCTTCGTAGTCCCCTTCAGATTTAATCCTTTGGGTTTCACGTAACAAGTCTCCAAATATTTCACGAAGTTTTTGATAATCTTTGATGTCATAATAGGTTTTACCATCTCTGGTTACTTTTTCGATTACACCATCTTCCTGACCTTTTTCTATTGCCCAGGCGCTTACCCACATTCTGTTTCTCATATGGGATTCCTCAATATCGTCTCCCGGCTCAATTCTTAGCAATTGTACCAACATCGCGTTTCTGATGTAGCCATCGTAAGCGGCTTTTCCAAGTTCTTCGGCGTTTTCAACAAGTCCTAATTCTTCTAGTTTCGGATCCATCAGGTAGTAAAGCCCAACAAGATCGGCGCGGCCTTCTTCCATAGTAGAAGCGTAGCTTTTTAGGGTCTCCTTGGTTTCTCCAACTCCCGGGTTGATCTGCCCTGAGGCGTGACCTACCACTTCGTGTAATGCGGTATGAAGTTTTCCTGAAAGCTCTCCGTATTTCTCGGCTAATCTTATCTCTTCTTCATCGTGTGCGAATTCATGAAGCTTTTCGGGGCCACCGGCCTGGTTGTAGGCTTCGATGATGTTCCCTAAAGAAACCGATTTACTTCCGTGGGCTTTTCTAATCCAGTTTGCATTGGGAAGGTTCACTCCAATTGGGGTGCTTGGCGAAGCGTCTCCGGCTTCCCCGGCAACCACAACGGTTTTATAGGTAACCCCTACAACTTCCTCTTTTTTATGCTCGTCCATAATTGGAGCATTGTCCTCGAACCACTGCACGTTGTCTTCGAAAACCTGCATTTTCTTAGACATATCGAAGTCTTTGATCTGCACGATGTTCTCATAAGAGCCGCGGTATCCAATCGGGTCGTTATATACCTCGATGAAACTGTTGATATAATCAATATTTCCTTCGGTAGCTTCTACCCAGGCTACGTTATATTCATCCCAGGTTTGAAGGTCACCGGTGGTGTAATAATCGATAAGCAATCTTAAGCCTTTGGCTTGTTTTTCATTTTCAGCTACGCCTTCCGCTTTTTCGAGCCATTTAATGATCTCAGCAATAGCGTCTCCGTAGAGTCCGTCTACTTTGTAAACCTGCTCTACCAGTTCTCCGTTTTGTTTTACCAATCTGGAGTTAAGTCCGTAAGAAAGTGGCTTTTCAGGATTTGGAGATTCTTTTTTAGCGTAAAAAGCCTGAGCTTCTTCCGCAGTAACATCGGGTCCGTAGAAGTTAACAGCCGATCCTAATAATAAACCATCGGCTTCATTAAGATTTACCTTTTTGGCGTCTTTATCATTAAAGATAACCTCGTAAGCCTCTCCGGTAAGTTCGGTATTGGTATCAGCTAGCAGCGTATCGAAATAATCTTTGCTGAATCCGGGTTTCAATTTGGCATTGGAATAGTGGTGGTGAATTCCGTTAGAGAACCAAACCCGTTTCAGGTAGGTTTCAAATTCCTTCCAATCCGCTGAAGTCTTCTCGCCCTGGTAACTGGTGTAGATGTTTTCCAGCGCGTTTCTAATCTTCAGGTTGTGTCGGTAATTCTGCGCCCACATAATGTCGCGGCCCGCAAGTCCAGCTTCCACAAGGTAGTAAACCAGTTTTTGTTCTTTCAGGCCAAGATCTTCCCAGCCCGGAATCTGATACCGAAGGATCTTGATGTCGGCAAACTCTTCTACTACATAATCAAACTCACCATTTTCAATAGTGTCGGTGGTAGTGTCATGAGCGGCTGTCAGCGATCCATCGTTTCCTTTTTTGCCGGAATCACAGGCCGTAAAGGCAGTGACAAGCACCAGCAGGAAAATGCTAAATATTTTTCTCATAGTGTTTATATTCTTTAATGTATCCAAAGTTATGAAACTTCGTTCAGTAATGACAGCCAAAAAACTGATCACAGACAGGAATCGATTATATTTTTCTTCGAAATTTTCAAAAAACCGATCTTTTTACAGGCTGTTGCTGAATCATTTGCAATTATAAAGCCCTTTAATTATATATCTTTCCTGACCTTCAAGATCGCTTGGAATGCCGTTCCGCTGGAACTCGATTTTCTTATCCTCCAATTATTTCTATAAATATGTCGCCTCTCTGAGGCTTCTGAAAATAATAAACCTCACAAGTCGCGGAGACTTGTGAGGTTTATTATTTTCCTGATAATTTAAAACTACTCTGCCTGCTTCAGCCTTGTAAAATGCTTATAAAACAACGGAATAGTTTCAATTCCTTTCAGGTAATTCCAAATACCGAAGTGTTCATTAGGAGAGTGGATGGCATCGGTATCAAAGCCAAAGCCCATTAATATAGTCTTGCTTTTCAATTCCTTTTCAAAAAGGGAAACTATAGGAATACTTCCTCCACTATGCTGCGGAACAGGATCCTTTCCGAAGGCTTCGGCGTAAGCATCATTAGCAGCATGATATTCCAGGGTGTCTATTGGAGTGACATAAGCTTGTCCGCCGTGGTGGGTGGTTACCTTTACCTTAACCGACTTTGGGGCGAGGCTTTTAAAATATTTTGTAAACAATTCACTGATCTTTTTCCAGTCCTGATCGCTTACAAGGCGCATCGAAATTTTAGCATAGGCTTTTGAGGGTAATACGGTTTTGGCACCTTCACCGATATAACCTCCCCAAATCCCGTTTACGTCCAGGGTAGGACGAATGGAGGCGCGTTCGAGAGTAGAATATCCTTTCTCTCCCTGCACATCCTCAATGTCAAGTTTCTTTTTATATTCTTCAAGATCAAACGGAGCTTCGGCCATTTTTGCTCTTTCGGCTTCGCTGTATTCCTTAACATTGTCGTAGAATCCCGGAATTGTGATCCGGTTATTCTCGTCCTGCAAGGAGGCGATCATCTTAGAAAGCACATTGATAGGATTGGCAACCGCCCCGCCGTAGAGTCCGCTGTGGAGATCGCGATTAGGTCCTGTAACTTCCACTTCCATATAACTGAGTCCGCGCAGGCCTGTGGTAATAGATGGCGTGTCTTTGGCGATCATCCCGGTGTCACTAATTAGGATCACTTCATTCTGAAGTTTCTCTCTGTTATTCTCAATGAACCAAGCCAGGTGTTCACTACCCACTTCTTCTTCGCCTTCGATCATGAATTTTACGTTGCAGGGCAGCTTATCGTTTTTGGTCATAAATTCCAGCGCCTTCACATGCATAAACATCTGTCCCTTGTCGTCACAGGCACCACGTGCAAAAATAGCACCTTCGGGATGGATTTCGGTCTCTTTGATCACCGGGTCAAATGGCGGGGAATTCCAAAGGTCTAGAGGATCTGGCGGTTGCACATCATAATGCCCGTAAACCAGCACGGTGGGCAGGTTTTTATCGATTATTTTCTCTCCATAGACCACAGGATGACCGGGAGTCTCACATATTTCAGCGGAATCACAACCGGCTTCCAAAAGATTTTTCTTCACCGCTTCAGCGGTTTTCAGCATATCGGGTTTATGTTTGGAATCGGCACTTACCGATGGAATTTTCAGAAGGTCAATGAGTTCGCTAATAAAACGATCTTTGTTTTCTTCTACGTATGATTTGATGTCATTCATTGTATAAATTTTTAAGTGAGATAAAGGTAAAAAATTTTTTTGC
>DATISX010000043.1:0-7666 GCA_035468275.1 Salegentibacter sp. | reverse complement strand
ATAGATCAGTCTCTTTATTCACTGGAAAATATTTATCCGCAAAGAAACCTATTTTTCCCTTTAGACCCAACTGTTGGGATTGATCCGGAAAAACTAAAATTAAAACATAAGTGACTGTTAATCAGAGCCCCGATAGCTATCGGGGTTGGTTCGAGCCCAATAGGGGGAGCTACTCACAGAAAGCCTTACAGAGATGTAAGGCTTTTTTGTTTTCAAATACTTCCGGATGCTTGTTAACCTTAAGTAGTCTGAGCACTCGCGAATCTTCCCGTACATTCTTCAAATTTTCGTAACTTCTGTTAAATTTTTTTAGGGATGAATACGATGTACAAAAAGGTCGAGATCGAGATCTCCAAAGGAGACATTGCCACCCAAGATGGGATTGACGCTGTCGTTAATGCTGCCAATGCGCAATTACGAACTGGCGGTGGAGTTGCAGGGGCAATTCATAGTGCCGCAGGTCCCATGTTATATGATGAATGCAGGTCCCTGGCGCCAATTTCTCCCGGAGAAGCTGTGATCACCAAAGCCTATGAATTGCCTAATAAATTTGTGATTCATTGCCTGGGGCCTGTATATGGACGAGACAAACCCGAAGATAAACTATTGTCCAAGTCTTACTCAAATGCACTTAAGCTCGCCGAAGAAAATAAAATTAGCAGTATCGCATTCCCGGCACTTTCTACCGGCGCTTTCGGTTATCCGATTAAAGAGGCCACCGAAATTACTTTTAATACAATTTTAGCTGAGGTCCCCAAGCTAAACCATTTGCAAAAACTTAAATTTGTGCTTCACAGCGAAAGCGACCTGAAAATCTACGAGTCGGTTTTTAGGGATCTAAGCAAAAAAAACCAGGCATAGCAATGCTCGACTTCACAGCAACCTACACCGACCTGTACCAGCTTTCCATGGCCCAGGTATATTTTAAACAAGGTCATAAGAACGATATCGCGGTCTTCGATTATTTTTTCAGAAAGAATCCTTTTAAAGGTGGGTACGCGATTTTCGCAGGATTACAGGATGTTTTAAAAATAATAGATGAGCTGAAATTTTCTGAAGAAGATATCACTTACCTGAAAACCCAGGATTTTGATCAGGAATTTCTCGATTATCTCAAAGGTTTTAAGTTTAACGGAAACATTTATTCGGTCCAGGAAGGAGATGTGGTTTTTCCCACCCGCCCGGTTTTACAGGTGGAAGCTAGCATTGTTGAAGCCCAACTTATAGAAACCCTTCTGCTGAACTTCCTGAATTTCCAAACTCTTATCGCAACGAAGGCTAACCGCATTCGACTTGTTGCCGGAGAACGTACCTTGCTCGATTTTGGTCTTCGCAGAGCACAGGGGCCCGGAGGATATTATGCCAGCAGAGCAGCGGTGATCGGTGGCTTCAATGGCACCAGTAACGTGCTCGCCGGGCGCGATTTTGATATTCCGATTTCGGGTACTATGGCACATTCCTTTGTTCAAAGTTATGATGATGAACTCACGGCTTTCAGGGATTTTGCTGAAGGCAGGCCAAAAAACTGTGTACTGCTGGTAGATACTTACGATACTCTAAAAAGCGGAGTTCCAAACGCAATCAAGGTCGCAAAAGAAATGGAAGAGAGGGGTGATAAGCTACTTGCGATAAGACTGGATAGCGGGGACCTTGCCTATCTTGCCAAACAGAGCAGAAAGTTACTTGATACGGCCGGTCTTGATTATGTGAAGATCGCGGCGTCCAATCAACTTGATGAATTTGTGATAAAGAGTTTACTGGAGCAGGAAGCGCCAATCGATATATTTGGCGTGGGAACCAATCTGGTAATCGGTAGTCCGGATGGTGCCCTGGATGGTGTGTATAAACTCACTTTTTCTGCGGAAAAACCCCGAATCAAAATTTCAGAAAGTATTATAAAGATCACCCTTCCGCATAAAAAACAGGTGTACAGAGTTAAAAATGGAAACGGAGAGGCAATTGGAGCGGATGTTGTTACTCTTGCTGAGGAGGAAAAACCGGAGCGAATGTTTCATCCCTTTGAACCCTTTAAATCGATGGAATTAACCGGGCTTAAATTGGAAAAATTGCTGCAACCGGTTATGCTAAACGGGGAAATAAAGATGGACTTCAAAAGTCTTACAGAAATAGCCGATTTCAGCAAAACAAGGCTGGCAGAATTATCGGTAGAATATAAACGTTTTAATAATCCGCATATTTATAAGATTGGAATCAGTCAAAACCTCAAAGAAGAACGGGACCGACTGATTTCTGCTTTCAAAAAATAAAAAACATGAAAACTTTAGTGATCATAGATATGCAAAACGATTTTATTCCCGGGGGTGCCCTCGCGGTGCCCGGTGGAGATGAGATCGTATCGCTAATTAATAGGCTTCAGGAAAAATTTGATCTGGTGATCGCTACCCAGGACTGGCATCCTGAAATGCACGCGAGTTTTGCTGAAAGTCACGCCAACAAGGAAGAGTTTGAAAGTATCGATCTCGAGGGAATCAATCAGATTTTATGGCCTGTGCATTGTGTTCAAAATACTGAGGGAGCTGATTTTCATCCTGATCTGGAAACTGCTAAAATTGAAGCGATCTTTAGAAAAGGAACCGATCCCGGAATTGACAGCTATAGCGGTTTCTTTGATAATGCTCAATTAAAGTCTACCGGTCTTGCCGGGCACCTTCGTGAAAAAGAGGTGGAAGAACTTTACTTTTGCGGCCTCGCCGCGGAATACTGCGTGTACTTTTCTGTAAAAGATGCTTTGCGGGAAGGTTTTAAAGCTGTGCTAATTGAAGATGCAACCCGGGCGCTGGATGCGGATGAATTTAAAAAGGCTAAAAAAGATATCCTCGAAAGTGGCGGAAAGATCATTTCTTCAGAAGAAATAATCAATTAAAGTTTATGTAGTAAACATAGCCAACTCCTATCCAAAAAACCACATCATTAAATTTGTTGGCAACCACATCGTGGTTTAATCCGTCTACCCAATCATTGCCGTAATAATGCCAGCGTCCTTCAAACATGAGATCGTGATTCCATGCCAGCCGGTATCTGGCTCCCATAACTCCGACAATAGAATAAGTTGAGCCGCGTTCCAGGTTAATACCTCCAACAAAGGCAGGGAAAACATTTTTGGGATTTCCCAGGTCACCAAGATCAGAGTAGGCATCGGGTTTATAACTTACAAAGTGAGCTCCAAGTCCAACATAGGGAGAAAACCAGTAACCAAAATTGGTGAAATCTCTAATTCTCAAGGGATGATATTCCAAAAGTGTACCCACTTCCAGAACGTTGGTTTTTCCGTGCATTGCACGAAGAAGCTGTCCGCCTATGTTATTTTTTGAGGCTACGGGACCATAATGTTCAAGATTAGAGCGCAGCCAGGTGAGTTCGTTTCGCAGACGCAGATGACTTGCTAACCACGAATCAGTTCTTTGGTAATTACATTCATTGCAATAAGCCAGATTCATAAAGTGTAGTAGGCCTACTCCAAGTCCTGCATTGGCAACATTCGCCTGTAGATTCCATCTCTCCCCGTAATCGGTTAAAAAGTTGGCCGGACCACCAAATACCCCTATTTCGTGGGAGATACCAAATTGGGCATGCAGCCTGTTGTTTTGCAGTACCAAAAGAAAAAAAACCACTAAGATTATCCTGATATAGTACATGCACCCCGGGATTGTAGTATTAGCAAATATATAAAAACTACATTAACAATTTTTCGGGATATGACGCTGCTCATAATCCTTCAAAGTTTATAAGTTAATATTATATGAAATGGTAAAAAATACGCACTGTTTTTTGAATAACCCATATATTTGCATGGGGTAACCCAATTTTTTTTGTAAAATCTATTAGCACCAATACAATTATGGAACAAAATGTAAAAGATTTTCTTGATAAAGTCTCAAAAAGGAATCAAAATGAACCCGA
Source organism: Salegentibacter sp. (assembly GCA_035468275.1). Classification (GTDB taxonomy): domain Bacteria; phylum Bacteroidota; class Bacteroidia; order Flavobacteriales; family Flavobacteriaceae; genus Salegentibacter. Next base: position 3,745 of record DATISX010000043.1, on the reverse strand, counting down.
ATTCATGCAAGCGGTTCGGGAAGTGGCGGAAACAGTTCTTCCGTTTATAGAAAAGAATGAAAAATACCAGAATAAAATGCTTCTGGAGCGTATGGTTGAACCCGAACGCGTAATTATGTTTAGAGTGCCATGGCTGGATGACAAGGGAGATATCCAGGTAAACCGTGGATTTAGAATTCAAATGAACTCTGCAATTGGACCATACAAAGGTGGATTGCGTTTTCACCCTTCTGTGAACCTTAGTATTCTTAAATTTCTTGCTTTTGAACAGGTATTTAAAAATAGCTTAACCACCTTACCCATGGGTGGAGGTAAGGGAGGATCAGATTTTGACCCTAAAGGAAAATCTGATAATGAAGTGATGCATTTTTGCCAAAGCTTCATGACCGAGTTAACCCGTCATATAGGTGCCGATACCGATGTGCCTGCGGGTGATATTGGAGTAGGAGCGAGAGAGGTAGGTTATCTTTTTGGTCAGTACAAAAGACTTCAAAATGAATTCACCGGAATTCTTACCGGAAAGGGTCGTTCTTATGGAGGTTCTTTAATTCGTCCTGAAGCTACCGGCTATGGAAATGTTTACTTTGCTCAAAACATGCTTAAAACCAAAGGAGATAGCCTTAAAGGGAAATCTGTCGTGATCTCAGGATCTGGGAACGTTGCACAATACGCAGCTGAAAAAGTACTTCAGCTTGGTGGGAAAGTGCTTACCATGTCAGATTCCGGAGGATATATTTATGAGGAAGATGGTATTACTATGGAAAAACTTCAGTTTATCATGAACCTTAAAAATGAGAAGCGTGGCCGTATTAGCGAATATGTTGATGAATATGCTTCAGCCAATTATTATGAAGGGAAAACTCCATGGGAAGTAAAATGTGATGTGGCGCTACCTTGTGCTACTCAAAATGAGCTCCATGAGGAAGATGCTAAAACACTTGTAGATAACGGATGTATCTGTGTGGGAGAAGGCGCTAATATGCCTTGTACTCCTGAAGCTGTTGAGCACTTCCAGAATGCCAGGATTCTTTTCTCTCCGGGGAAAGCCTCAAACGCAGGTGGCGTTGCGACTTCAGGACTTGAAATGTCTCAAAACTCAATGAGATATAGCTGGACAGCTCAGGAAGTAGATGCTAAGCTACTTGCAATTATGAACGAAATTCACGAACGCTGTGTGGAATTCGGGAAGCAGGAAGATGGATATGTAGATTACGTAAAAGGTGCAAACGTTGCCGGTTTTGTGAAAGTTGCCGATGCGATGCTTGCTCAAGGCGTGGTTTAATTGAATATAAATTTAATACAGAATGCCGCTTCCTTTCCGGAGCGGCATTTTTTATATCTTCGAATAAAATAAGCCAGATGCTGGTCACCACCAAAGCTATTGTTATTAGTGCGCTGAAGTACGGAGAAGCCGATCTTATTGTGAAGGCCTATACCTTTAGTGATGGCTTGAAAACATATATGCTGAAAGGCGTCTTAAAATCTAAAAAAGGTAAATTTAAGGTATCTCTTTTCCAGCCTTTAAGTCAGCTTGAAATTGTGGCTAAACACCGGGGCAAAGGAACCATGGATTATCTTCAGGACGCCCGAATGGCTCATCATTACCAAAGTCTGCATACCGATGTAGTGAAATCGGCGGTTATTATGTTCCTTTCTGAAGTCCTGCGAAATTCTATCCAGGAAGAAGAGAAAAACCGGGAGCTGTATGATTTTCTGGAAGAAAGTTTTTTACGTATGGACCAAACAGAACAAATTGGGAATTTCCATTTATTATTTCTGCTGAAGTTATCCCGTTTCCTCGGTTTTTCTCCGGAAGTCCCAGAAAAAGAGCTATCCTATTTTAATCTGCTTGAAGGAAGTTTTTTGAAAATAAAAATGAATGAATACTGCATAGAAGGCGAAAATGTAGACATTTTAAGGCAACTTTTGGGCATACAATTTGATGACTTAAGCCGAGTTAAACTCAATCAAATCAGCCGAAAAAATTTCCTGAATATGCTGCTTTTATATTACGAACTGCATATAGAAGGTTTTAAAAAACCCAGGTCGCTTTCGGTTTTCAATGAAATTTTCAGTTAAATGCGCGAATTTGCAGGAGCAATCCTCCTTTTTTTTATAATTAGTCTGGCCGGTAATGCTCAGGAGATTCAAGTGCTGGAGCGAACCAGCAATGAACCTATCCCTGGAGTTGCTATTTTCAATTCTGATAAATCTAAATCTACAATAACAAATCTGGACGGAAAGGCCGATATCTCCAAGTTTACACCCTCGGAAAGAATGACTTTTAAACACATGGCGCATAAAGAGGCCATATTCACAAAAGCTCAAATTCGTTCTAATAATAACAAAGTTTACCTGGAAGGCAACGAGAATCAGCTGGAGCAAATTGTACTATCGGCAGGGAGATTTGAAGTCTCGAGGGATGAAACCACTCAGAAGATCCTTAGTTTAACGCCGGCAGATATACAGTTATTATCCCCTCAAACTTCCGCCGATTTATTACAGAGCAGTGGGCAGGTTTTTGTTCAGAAAAGTCAGATGGGTGGTGGAAGCCCCATGATTCGTGGTTTTTCGGCTAACCGTTTGCTCATCACTGTGGATGGGGTTCGCATGAATACCGCCATTTTCAGAAGCGGAAACCTGCAAAATATAATCTCTGTAGACCCGTTGGCCGTAGAAAACACTGAGGTGCTCATCGGGCCGGGCTCAGTGGTTTACGGGAGCGATGCCGTGGGTGGAGTGATGAACTTTTATACTTTAAAACCTAAATTTTCAGCCCGGAAAACCGGATTCTCCGGAAATGCCTACACCCGCTATGCCTCGGCAAATAATGAAAAGACCATTCATGCCGATTTCAATGTTGGACGCGAAAATTGGGCATTTTTGACAGGGATTACTTATTCTGATTTTGAAGACCTGAGAATGGGTTCAAATGGTCCCGAAGAGTACCTGCGACCGGATTATGTGATAAGAGAGAACGGGAGGGATATCGCAGTATCCAATTCAAATGATCGTGCTCAAAAATTTACGGGTTACGAACAAATCAACCTGCTTCAGAAGGTAAAATTTATGCCCGGCAACGACTGGGATTTCAACCTGGGATTAATCTATTCTACCACTTCAGATTTCCCTCGATACGATCGATTAATTCAGAAAAGGGATGGAGAATTTCGCTCGGCCGAGTGGTTTTACGGCCCCCAAACCTGGTTCATGGGGAATTTTAAAATCAATAAAAAAGGGAATGGAGCGCTCTATGATAAGGCGCAAGTGACAGCGGCCTATCAGTTTTTTGAGGAAAGCCGAAATAACAGAGATTTTAACGAAGACATACTTTATAGATCAAAAGAAAATGTAGATGCTTATTCCCTAAACCTGGATTTTGAAAAACATTTTGAAGAAAGTCGTTTGTTCTATGGGACTGAATATGTTTTTAACCTGGTAAATTCAAGTGCCGACCAAGTGAACATTATTTCTCAAATTGACCATGAAAATGCTTCCCGATATCCCGATGGTTCAACCTGGCAGTCGCTTGCTGCTTATCTTTCTTATCAATGGAAAATTAATTCAGAACTCACATTCCAGTCGGGAGCGCGATATAATCATATTTTGGTTGATGCTGAATTTAATGATCGCTTCTTTGATTTCCCATTTTCTGAAGCTTCAATTAATACCGGAGCTTTAACCGGAAGCGCGGGAATTAACTGGAAACAAAACCGTTTTTTCAGGTGGAAGGTAAATCTTTCTA
>DATISX010000042.1:0-13172 GCA_035468275.1 Salegentibacter sp. | reverse complement strand
ACACGGGTTATTCGGCGCTGTGTCTTGCTGAAGGATTAGCAAAGGAAGGAACCTTGCACACCATAGACATCAATGAATAATTGTATGATTTTCAGAAGAAATATTTTGAAGCTTCAGCATATAAAAATCAGATAAAACAATACCTCGGAAATGCCCTTGAGATAATACCCACGATTGACGCAAAATTTGACCTGGTTTTCATAGATGCCGACAAACCGAATTATCCTGCCTATTTTGAGCTGATAATCGGTAAAATGCATTCAGGCGGAATAATTCTTACAGACAATGTTTTATGGAGTGGAAAAGTAATTGATACCCCTAAACAGGATGACGAATCTACCCGGGCACTTCTCCAATACAACAAGCTCTTAGCAGAAAATGATCGCGTGGAAACAGTTATTCTTCCAATTCGTGATGGTTTAACACTTAGCCGGGTTAAATAAATCTTCTACCAGATTTGTTATAGAGCCAGTAAAATATAAAGGCAAAGATTAGCCCCACCAATGCACCAACCAGCAAATCGCTGGGATAATGCACACCAACATATACCCGGCTCAAAATAAAAAGTAAAGGCCAAATATATACAGCATAGATCCAGGGGTATTTTTCCTTTAAGCTAAGCACAACAAAAGTTGAGGCCACCATAGAAGAGGAAGCATGCCCGGAAAAAAAACTATAGTTGGTTGGTTCCTGCAGGACCCTTATTAAATCTACAAGTTCAGGATTATTATTTGGCCGTAATCGCACCAACATAACCTTAACAGCATTGGTAAAACCCCAGGTTGTAAGAAATGCAGCAAGTAAAAATAAGGAAGAAAAACTGGCTTTTTTCCAGTGAAAAGCGAGGAAATAGAGGAGGAATAAAAAAATATAAAAAGGAATCCAGTTTTCTATCCGCGTAACAAAGATCCAGAAATAATCATAGGACTCAATGCCCAGACTATTAAGGTATATAAATAATTCCCGATCCCATTGTTTAAGCTGTTCATACATTTCAACAGGCTTTTAGAATCTACGTTTAACCGATCCGGTAATTTCATCTATATCATCTTTTACCTTATCGATCTCTCCTTTAATATCTTTGGAAATATCAGTATCAATACCTTGTTTTTCAGCGCTTTTCTGAATTTCACTTTTAATATCGTTGGAAGCATTTTTTAGCGTGCGCATCCCTTTACCCAGGCCACGGGCTATCTCTGGGATCTTATCGGCCCCAAAAACCATGACGAGAATAAACATAATAAAGGCGATCTCAGCGCCACTTATAAAAAATGGAAGTACTACCATAACACGCAAATATAATCACAAATTTAGCCATAAAAAAAGCCGACTCGTTAAAGTCGGCTTAATATTTTACTAACTAGTTATGGATTAATTATTCAGGCTTTCCTTAAATTCTTCAAATTTATCGGTTGTTTTATCCTGAGGCCAGCTGTTGTTGGAAACATCAATATCGGCTGTTTCCAGATCAGGATCTACAACTACGGAAGTTATTTCCTTTTCTGAGGCAAGAGCTTTAGTAACTTCAGCGTCATTTTTTCTCCAAAGCTGCACCGGATAAGTTACTTTTTCTGAAGTACCATCAGCATAAGTATATTCCACAATAAGTGGCATAGGAATTCCACCCGGCTTTTCAAAAGTGATCTCATAGAAATACTTTGGGTTTTTCATTCCTGCGCGATCCTGTTCAGAAAAATTATCCATCATATATTCATTAAGGGTAGGTGCATTTTCCAGTGGATCACTTCCCTTCATAGCTTCATCAAAATCTTCGCTTCCTTCTTCAACAACGTAGATCCCGTCTACATCTTCAGGTTTTGCTCCGTAACGTTCAAGGAATTCAGTTCCCTCTTTTGTAGCCTTATCGGTGATATAATATTTCTTAACCGATTTTATTCCAATATCCACATTATCGGTAGTGTAGAACCAACCTCTCCAGAACCAGTCCAGATCCACCGCTGAAGCATCTTCCATAGTTCTGAAGAAATCTTCCGGTGTTGGGTGTTTGAACATCCATCTTGTAGCAAAGGTTTTATAGGCATGGTCGAATAAATCTTCTCCCATCACAGTCTCTCTTAAAATATTAAGCGCGGTTGCCGGTTTTCCGTAGGCATTATTTCCTAACTGATAAACATTTTCCGGATTAGACATAATAGGCGCGATAAACTGCTGATCTCCTTTCATGTAAGGAACTATATTAGAAGGAATCCCTCTTCTGGAAGGATATTTATCCAAAGGCGCAATGGCTTCAGGATATTCTTCACCGAATTCCTGCTCGGCTAGGTACTGGGAGAAAGTATTCAAACCTTCGTCCATCCAACCCCACTGGCGTTCGTCACTATTTACGATCATTGGGAAGAAGTTATGCCCAATTTCGTGAATAATCACACTTATCATCCCGAATTTCACCTGGTCGCTATACTCCCCGTTTTCATCGGGACGGCCATAGTTCCAACAAATCATTGGATATTCCATACCCTGGTTTTTAGCATGTACTGATACTGCCTTATGGTAAGGATACTGGAATGTTTGATCGGAATAATTTTTTAGCGTAGTGGCAACTGCCCGAGTAGACCATTTTTCCCAAAGCGGATTTCCTTCTTTTGGATAAAGCGAAATCGCCATAACATCCTTGCCCTGAACATCGGTATTCATCATATCTACTACAAATTTTCGTGAAGTAGAAAATGCGAAATCCCTTACCATTTCTGCTTTGTATTCCCAGGTTTTCGTTTTGTCGGAAAATCCTTTTTCGGCTTCCTCAGCTTCTTCCTGACTTACAATAATTACCGGATCTTTAAAAGATTTCTTAGCTTCTTCGAATCGGTTTAGTTGCTTGCGGGTGTATACTTCTTTTCTGTTTTGTAATTCTCCGGTGGCTTCCATAAAATGATCGGCGGGAACCGTGATATTTACATCATAATCTCCAAAAGGCAGGGCGAATTCCCCATTACCCCAGAATTGCATGTTCTGCCATCCTTCAACATCATTATAAACGGCCATTCTTGGGAAGAACTGAGCGATTACATATACGTTATTTCCATCTTCCGGAAAATGCTCGTAGCCAGAACGGGCTCTATCGGTAACGTGGTTATTTACATTATACCACCAGTCTATGGAGAAAGTGTAGCTATCGCCCGATGCAAGAGGCTCAGACAAATCTATTCTCATCATTGTTTGGTTAATGGTATAGTTTAAGTCTTCTCCATCCCTGTATACTTTTTCAATATTGAAACCTCCATCAAAAGGTTCCTTTAAAAATTGACTGGTAAAACCTTCCGGGGTGGAAACCGGATTCATCCTGCTTGGATTCTTTTCCAGCGATGGAGAATTTTTTTCCCTGATATTCTGATCCAGTTGCACCCACAAATATTCCAAATCATCGGGTGAATTATTGTGATAGGTGATGGTTTGTTTCCCTGTTAATTTGGTGTTCTTATCATCAAGCACAATGTCCATTTTGTAATCGGCCTGATTCTGGTAATAAGCTTCTCCCGGTGCTCCGGCTCCAGTACGGTATTGATTTGGAGTTGAAAACTCATCGTAAAGCTGTTTAAACTTGTTTTGGTTGGTATGACCTTCCTGGCGTTCAGGTTGCTGTTGCTCTTCCTGAGCCGAGAGACCAGCGAAGAAAAGCATTAAAAAAGCAAAACTGAAAAATTTAATTTTTTTCATGTAAACTGAATTGTTATTGAATTTTGATAAAAATAAGACTTCCTGTGAAGTAAATGGTTTAATTTTTAAAAATCAGACTATCTTTTTCTTCATCTCTCTGAAGCAACAAGCTTTTTGTAACTCCATCTACTTTTACATGGACTACATTTTTCTGATCATCAAAGAGATCGGTTAATATAGAATTTGTAATATCAATCTCTTTGAAAGGCTTGACATCTTTTACTTCTATGTAAAGAATTACCTGATCATTATCGTATTCTTTCCCGAGATAATTTAGCTGATGTTGCTGCCCGCCGGATCTAATTTGTAGTTTTTGTTCAAGATATCGCTCGATCATTTTTTTCACCGGACCTTCTTCGGTATCTTTCACAAGCCGAATGTCATCATTAAATCGCTTTCGTAAAACATTCTCAAAATCATCGATAAAGACCCGGGTTATTATCTGAAGCGATTGACTTTCGTCCTTGTAATTTATCTCTGTAACACTAAGATAATACTCATGTGCAGTGACTTTAGAAGAAGTCAAAACGAAGAAAATGCCAAAAAGAAGAAAAATCTTTTTCATTAAAGGGTTTTAATTTTGTGATCAAGATTCAATCCAAACTGATGTGATCCCGAAAATTGGATATCGTATTCTTATAAAACTCAATGAGTCCCAGGAGATCTTCCTCATTAACCAGTCTCATGAATCCGGGATTTTCTGCGCAATAATACAGAAAATTCATAACCTCTGTTTCTTCAAGTTTAAGTTCATCCTTATAAAAATCTTCAGAAAGTAAGTATCTGGCTTTTAGAATTCGGTTTCTTAAACGGTCATTTTTTAAAGCTTGTTTGAGTTTTTTCTTTTCTCCACTTATAACACCGTACAACTGCCCCACAGGATCACTGGGGTCGCTTAGCGCATAGATTTTTCTTTCCACAATAGTTGGTGGTGGTTTATCTGAATAAGGAATTCCGAAATCTGCCTGGTTAAGAGTTTCAATATTTTCAATATCCTGGTTTAGATTACCGGAAAGTTCGTGAAGTTGCACCTCGTCCAGCTCGGTGAGTTCATTTTCCAGTTCGATTTCAAAAGTTTCAGCCAGCATCTCCGGTCTTACCGCAAGGGTTAGTTTTTTATACTGAACAGAAGAAAAAAGAATGGAATCACCGGGTTTTACTCTTAGAACAAATTCCCCTGAATTTTCGCTGAGCGTACCTTTTTCGGTGGTTTTATTAATAATATGAACCTGAGAAAGTAAAGAGTCATTTGTGATTAGACCCTTTAAGATTTCTCTTTCCTGAGCCTGAAGCGAGAAATTCAAAATAGTAGCGATAAATAGAAAGATTACTAGCCTCATCAAGAGTTTTGAGAGGTTTTAATCCGGTATAAAATAGACTGAGGGCTTATATTAATTTTCAATTTGATTCTTGTAATCTTTACTTTTTGCAATAAGGAATTCTATCAGGTCGAGTTCATTTCCTTCCTGCATCATTTGGGAAGTTAGACCGTTATCTGAAGCATAGAAGATAAAATCATTGATGTTTTCTTTTTCGATATATAGGTTTTCCTGAAAAAATTCATCGCTATAAAGCTGGCGAACATACTCGTCCTTTTCTTGTTGCCCAATTTGATTATTTCCATCCTTTTCACCAACAAGAACTTTAAAAATATTTACAAAATTAAGTCCGTGAATAAGGCGGGTTTTACTGGCGGCCATCGCTTCATTTTTACCGGGTCCTGTGAGGGAATCTGGTTCAGTTAAAACATTCATTCTTTCCAGGTCGGCCGCAGAATATCGTGGAAAATCGGGATCTGAAACCTGTATACGAGCTACATCCACATTAACGTTTCCGGAGAGATCGTGGGGCAGAACAACCACTTCGGGAAGTTCGGTGACAGATTCGCTGATGAAAACATTCAGCTCACCCGAATCTATAACTCCCTGATCTACCACTACAGTAAATTTCTGAAATTGTAAGGCGGAAAAACTTATGCTGTCATTTTCAGCAACAGATATTCTGAATTCTCCACTGGTATTGGTGATGGTCCCTCTTTGAGAAGTTTCATTATAAACAGTCATTCCCTCGGGGTTATCACCTTCGGGAACGATAATTTTGCCATTAACCATTACTCTTTCCACTTCTTGTGATAAAAGGGGGAAAGTAAACATAAGGAGTAAAAAAGTAAAGGCAATTCGAATCATAACCTGAAGTTCTGAATAATAAAGGAACAATTTATCTTCTTATGAAAAAGATAAGTGGCAGGTAAATTTTTGTTAAACCTGCCTTTTACTCTAAATTTACAAAAAAACAACGATGATAAGAGCGCTTTTAGCCAGCACCTCCACCCTGCATGGGCAAGAATACCTGGAATATCTAATCCCCGAAATAAAGAATTTCTTTAATGAGGTTTCAGAAGTTTTATTCATTCCTTACGCTCGTCCCGAAGGGATTTCTCATGAAGAATATGCTGCACTCGCTGCCAAAGGATTTTCTAAAGCAGGAGTGAAATTGAGAGGCATACAGGAATTCAATGATCCAGTGGAAGCGGTTAAACAGGCGGAAGGTATATTTACCGGGGGAGGAAACACTTTTTTACTGGTTTCAAAATTATACAGAAGTAAGGTCATGCAAGCCCTGCAGGAGGCCATTCTTTCAGGAACACCTTATATGGGAACCAGTGCAGGAACGAACATTGCGGGGCTCACAATGCAAACCACTAATGATATGCCCATTATCTATCCGCCTTCCTTTAAAACATTGGGAATAGTTCCCTTTAATATAAATCCTCATTACTTAGATCCCGATAAAAATTCCACCCACAAAGGGGAAATTCGTGAAACCAGGATCAAGGAATTTCATACCCTCAATACTCAGCCGGTGGTTGGGCTACGGGAAGGAAGCTGGCTGGAAATTTCGGGTGATAAAATTACGTTAAAAGGAAAACCGGAGGCGCGTATTTTCAAGCCGGAACAAGTACCTTTCGAGATTAAAACAGGAACTTCCCTAACCGATTTAACATAATGAATTACCAGAAAATTCTAGAGACTATAGAAAGTGAGATGAACTACCGCGATGTAGAAGGTAAGGTAGCTTCTTATATTCCCGAGTTGGCAAAAGTAGATCCGAGAAAATTCGGGATGCATATCTATTGTGGAGATCAGCAGCATTTCAGTTTTGGTGATAGTGATGAAAAATTTTCCATACAAAGTATCGCCAAGGTTTTTTCCCTTTCAATGGCCATGATCCTGTTGGGCGAAGATCTATGGCAGCGTGTGGATGTTGAACCTTCGGGAGATCCTTTTAATTCCCTTACCCAGCTTGAATATGAACATGGAGTACCCAGAAACCCGTTTATAAATGCCGGAGCATTAGTGATCTCAGATATTTTAGTCGATCAATTAGACAATCCGAAGCAGGAATTACTCAATTTTGTAAGAAAGATTACGGGACAACCCGGGATAGATTTCGATGAGAACATTGCCGCCTCTGAAAAATCCACGGGTTACCGCAATATTGCCCTTGTAAACTACATGAAAGCACTGGGTAATATAAAATGTGAGGTAGAACCTATAGTGGATTTCTATTTTCACCTTTGCAGCCTTTCCATGTCCTGTAAGGAACTGGCCCAGGCCTTTATGTTATTTGCCAACAAAGGGAAAATTCTGAAAACCGGCGAAGAGATCTTAACTCCTACCAGTGTTAAGCGTATAAATGCTCTCATGCAAACCTGCGGCTTTTATGATGAAGCGGGAGAATTCAGTTTTGAGGTAGGGCTACCGGGAAAAAGTGGCGTAGGCGGGGGAATAGTCGCTATACATCCAGACCAGTACTCTGTTGCCGTGTGGAGCCCTATTCTTAATGAGAAAGGAAATTCGGAATTGGGAATGAAGGCCCTGGAAAGACTAACTACGCTTTCGGGACTTTCAGTTTTTTAGAATTTGCCAGCGGGCATTAAGTTTAATGAAATTTACGGGACAAAAAAATGCTTCCCGTTTTCACAGAAAGCATTCAATAATTGAACACTGTAATAATCTTAAAGTGCTGCTACGTGCTTAGAAAGCTTTGACTTAAGGTTAGCAGCTTTATTATCGTGTATAATGTTTTTCTTCGCCAATTTATCTATCATGGAAACTATAGAAGGAAGCAAAGTCTCAGCCTCTTTCTTATCAGAATCACGCAATTTTTTTATTGCGTTTCTTGTAGTTTTATGCTGGTAGCGATTTCTAAGGCGTTTTGCCTCATTGCTACGAATCCTCTTCAACGCTGACTTGTGATTTGCCATTATATTATTCTTTAATTAATCTTTTCTTGTAGTCCGTAGGGGAATCGAACCCCTGTTACCAGGATGAAAACCTGGCGTCCTAACCCCTAGACGAACGGACCATTATTTCTTCAAATGCGGATGCAAAAATACAACTATTTTTCAATGCCGCAAATCTATGCTGAAAAAAAAATAAAAATTAATACGCCTTGGCAAAAAGCACTCTTCCCGCTGAAGGATTTCCTGTAAGGATACAGCTTCCCGACTCATCTTCTCTATCAAACGGAATACATCTAATTGTAGCTTTAGTAAGCTCTTTTATTCTATTCTCGGTTTCCGGAGTTCCATCCCAATGCGCAGAAATAAATCCGCCTTTTTCCTTCAATACTTTTTTAAATTCTTCAAAGGAATCTACTTTGGTAATATGCTCATTTCGAAAAGTTTTGGCCTTTTCAAATAAATTTTCCTGAATTTCAATCATCAGGCCTTTCACTTTTTCTACAACCTCTGTTTGCTGGACAAATTCTTTGCTCAAAGTATCTCTTCTTGCTAGTTCCACCGATCCTTTTTCAAGATCTTTAGGCCCAATGGCCAACCTTACGGGTACACCCTGCATTTCATACTGAGCAAATTTCCAACCTGGTTTCTGGGTATCCCTATCGTCATATTTCACTGAAATTCCTGCAGCTTTCAATTCATCTGCAAGCTTGTTGGCCACTTCAGATATTTGGGCTAATTGTTCTTCGCCTTTATAAATAGGAACAATCACCACCTGAATAGGCGCGAGATTTGGAGGTAAAACCAAACCATTATCATCACTATGGGTCATTACAAGAGCTCCCATCAACCTCGTGGAAACTCCCCAGGAAGTTGCCCAAACATATTCCAGTTTACCTTCTTTTGAAGTAAACTTAACATCAAAAGCTTTGGCGAAATTCTGACCTAGAAAATGTGAAGTCCCTGCCTGAAGTGCTTTACCGTCCTGCATCATTCCTTCAATACAATAAGTTTCTTCGGCTCCCGCAAAACGTTCACTTTCTGTTTTACTGCCTTTTATTACCGGCATTGCCATAAAACTTTCGGCAAATTCAGCATAAATATCATTCATCTGCATAGCCTCATCTAAAGCTTCCTGTTTTGTAGCGTGGGCTGTGTGACCTTCCTGCCATAAAAATTCAGCGGTTCTAAGGAATAAACGAGTCCTCATTTCCCATCGCACCACATTCGCCCATTGATTAATCAAAAGAGGCAAATCCCGGTAAGATTGAATCCAGTTTTTATAGGTGTTCCAGATTATTGCTTCTGAAGTAGGTCTTACTATTAATTCCTCTTCAAGCTTTGCATCCGGGTCTACAATAAGTTTAGAAGAATCATCAGGATTAGTTTTTAATCTGTAATGAGTAACTACAGCGCATTCCTTGGCAAAACCTTCCGCATTTTTTTCTTCGGCTTCAAATAAACTCTTCGGCACAAAAAGCGGAAAATAAGCATTTTCATGCCCTGTTTCTTTGAACATTTTATCAAGTTGGGCCTGCATCTTCTCCCAAATAGCATAGCCGTAAGGTTTAATTACCATACATCCACGAACTGCAGAGTTCTCGGCCAGATTAGCCTTCACTACCAGCTCGTTATACCATTTCGAATAATCCTCACTACGTGTAACTAAGTTCTTCCCCATTCCATTAATTTGGCACAAAACTTGCGCTATATTTAACACTTATTAATAAAGAGTTAGTCTGTGTATAACTAACATTTAGCGCAAAACTAACTATTTTTGTAATGTTCAACAATAAAATCTAAGCTAATGATACGCAATCACTACATTCCAAAAAGAGCGGCTATTTTTTTAGCGCCTCTTATCTTATTGCTATTGTTAGCATCTTGTGGTTCCACCCAGTATTCCGGCTATGAAGACGGAATCTATGGCGACAGAAGCCAAACCTATCCTACTTCTGAAACCGAACAATCTCAATATGCTACTCAAGACAATAACGCAGGAAGCTATTATAAAAACCTCTTTGCTGAAAAATCTGCATTCTATGGAGAAATGGCAGATAATATGATCTTTACTGATGTGGAAGACTATTCTTCTGCAGACGAGTATGAAGACGAATTATACGAGGAAGACGCGATGGCTTACTCCGGTGGATATGCTCCCTGGGGGAATGATCCTGATGAATATACCATTAACATCTATAATAACAGCATGTATGGAGGTTTCTACAACCCATATCGTTGGGGTTGGGCTTCCTACTATCATAGATATTATGATCCGTTTTTTATAGATCCTTTTTGGGGACCTGGATATTATGGCCCATACTGGGGCTCTGGTTTTGGCTATAGCCCTTGGGGCAGCCGAATTGGTTGGGGCTTTGGTTATGGATCCTACTGGGGTAGTTGGTATGGTATGGGTGGGTATTATGGAAATCCATATAATTCCTGGACTTATGGTCACCGATATAACACCCGCTACGACGACGTTGCATACAATACCGGAAGAAGGAATTCCTATAGCGATTATACCTCCACCCGAAGAGATGCTTCAGTAGATGCCAGGAGTTCTTACTCCAGAAGCATAAGAAGTATTAGAAATAACGATGTTTCAACACGCAGACAGGCTGTAAGCCGAGGTGATAATTCCAGGATTTATAGTAGATCGGCCAGAAATTCTGAACCAGCCCGCGTTAACTCAAATATTTATAACAGGCGTTCAGATTCAAGTCCTACCTATAACAGAAGTCGAACTACCAGAAGCAATAACACCTACAACAGGTCATCTAATAATTCCACACGAAGTAGTGGTGCAGTTAGAAGTTCTTCTTCTACACGAAGCTCAGGAACAACAAGAAGTTCCGGAAGCACTCGCAGAAGCGGTGGTGGTAGAGGATAATTTTGAAACAAAAATTGAAACAAATCACAACCTTACAGGATCCGTCCTGTAAGGTTTTTTTTAAGAATTCATAAGACTAAAAAAACATTAGTATGAAAAAGTTAACCATAGTTTTGATCACTTTATTAAGTGTCTCTTACACTCAGGCCCAGAATATCACCGATGCCTATAGATATTCCTCTGAAGATCTTACCGGTACGGCACGTTTTCGTGCAATGAGTGGGGCTTTTGGAGCGCTTGGAGGAGACATGTCCGCAATTTCAGTAAACCCAGCTGGTTCTGCAGTTTTTTTAAACAGTTTTGGGACTGTAACCCTGGATTTCGAAAGTCGAAATAATGATGTAAACTATTTTAATAGCTATACCTCCAATGAAGAATCTGATGTTTATTTCAACCAGGCAGGAGGTGTTTTAGTTTTTGAACCCGTAAATAACAGCTCCTGGAAAAAGTTTAGTCTTGCAATGAATTATTCAAAAACCAAGAATTTTGATGACAGTTTTATTGCAGCCGGAACCGGAAATAATTCGATTGACCAATACTTTTTAGGTTATGCCGATGGAATTCCGCTGGATCTTCTGCAAACTATGGATGGAGAAACAGTTTCTGAACTTTATACCTATTTAGGCGAAAATGAAGGATTTGGGGCTCAGCAGGCTATGATGGGTTATCAGGGCTATGTAATTGATCATGATATGGATACTCCGGAAAACACAACTTATAATTCCTTTATCGCTCCCGGAAATTTTAATCAGGAATTTGCGTCTTATGCTACCGGGTTAAACGGAAAATTCACCTTTAACTTCGGGACTCAATACGAAGATTTTCTTTACCTGGGCGCTAACCTAAACACGCATTTTATTAATTACGATCGTTCTACCCGTTACCTTGAAACCAACAACAACAGTGGTAGCGCAACTAATGAAGTACGCTTTAACAATAATCTAAGCACCAATGGAAATGGATTCTCTTTCCAGCTTGGCGCCATCGGAAAGGTAAATGAAAATATAAGACTAGGCGCTTCTTATGAATCTCCTACCTGGCTTACTATTGAAGAACAAGCCACGCAATATCTTGAAACCAATAATAATCAGAATGAACTTGTAACTGTAAATCCGAATGTTTTAAACGTTTATCCCGATTATACTTTGAAAACTCCTTCCAAATTAAATGGTAGTATTGCTGTTCTATTTGGCGGACAAGGGTTGATTAGTTTTGATTATTCCTATAAAGATTATTCAAACATCGAATTCAGACCCAAGAACGATCCTGATTTTAGTTTTCAGAACGAGCAAATTGCCAATAATCTTAAGGCTGCCTCCACTTTCAGATTTGGAGGAGAATACAGAATTCAGAACTGGAGCCTTCGCGGAGGTTACCGCTTCGAGGAAAGTCCATACCAGGATGAAATCACGGTAGGAGATCTTACCGGCTATTCAGCTGGGCTTGGTTATAATTTTGGAAGCATTAAATTAGATCTGGCTTATACCAATGCTCAGCGGGATGAAAATCCTCAAATGTTCGATGTTGGTTTAACAGACACTTACAGAGTAAACCGGGACCTTTCAAGTGTGGTTTTATCTTTAAGTTTCGGACTTTAGAAAGAATATAATATTTAGATTTCAAAAGCGCCTTCGGGGCGCTTTTATCTTTTTAGAGTGAAATGGGACTTAAAAATATTGGTTTCACCGGTATTTCGATCGAGGTATTCCAGTTTAAACCAGTAATCATCAGATGGTAAATTCCTGCCTCCAAAGGTTCCGTCCCACCCGGACCCATTCGGATTTAACTCCTTTAGAAGTTTTCCGTAGCGGTCGAAGATGAAAAGCTTCAGGACTTTTATATCCTCGTCGCCTTCAATTTTCCAGGAATCATTATATCCATCGGAATTTGGGGTGAAAAACCTTGGATAACCAACCAGGTCAAAATCTTCTGATGTAGTCGCCCCGCAACCGTTTATTTCTCTGGCGGTAATATTGTGATTCCCGGGCGGAACATTACTAAAAACATTGCTATTCTGCCAGGGTCCGTTATCTAATTGGAATTCATAAATTGCACTGGGTGAAATACCAGGGATGGCATCTGCGGTCACTGTGAAACCTTCCTTAAAATCATTACCCTCAATTTCAATATCAACTTTTTCCGGAGCAGAAAACACCAATATTTCCGACTCAAAACTTCGGGAACAATTTCCTCTTATATCTGTAATTTCCAGGCTGAGTTGATCGGCATCCGGAATTTCATCCAGCACCAGAACTGCCTGCGAAGAAACTTGTTCTTCCCCTAAAAACCATTCGTATTCATAATTCTGGCCAAGATCCTCCCCAAGTTGAATATCTTCAAGAAGATTCCCTTGTAAATCGG
>DATISX010000041.1:0-4390 GCA_035468275.1 Salegentibacter sp. | reverse complement strand
CACTCAGGATGAAAAAATGACAGCTACCATGATGGATTTCTGCGATTATTTTGCAGAAAAAATGGACTTGAAAAAGGAGTAGTTATTCCGAAGGCGGAAAGAATTGATCCCAGTTTTCAGGCTTTAAATGTTGTTCAATATGGCGTATTGGCGCCTCACCGTTTCTTACAAGCGTCTGGCCATTAGGTCTGATAATTGCGTAGGACCCGCAGAAAGTACTTGTCAAAAAAAGATTATTCCTTAAGAATTTTCCTTTGTCTATATAGAAATATTCCTCAGGGGAATTGGGAGAATTTGCCAGAGAGATGCCGTCTTCATAAAATATAAGGATTACTACTTCCTTATTGTTATTTTGAATTTTTTCTATAAACGGTTCTAAACTTTTTTTTCGGGATGCAATCTTGCCCTTACTTTTAAAATTACTGGATTCGGGGCTACAAAGATCGTTTCGATAAGTGTATGCAATAATAAATATTGAATTATCCGGAAATGATTTCCCCGTTAATTCTTTAAGCTTTGTTACTATTTGATAGTAAGATACTGTGTAACGAGAATAAATTGGTTCTTTTAATGTTGCGACTCTACCCGTATCGGTAGCAATATAGTCATGCCGTACCAGGTTATTTTCTTTATTTCTCCATTTCTCTTGAAATTCCTCCTCAGGTATTTGATTTCTATTTTGATCAAGAAAAACCCAATTTCCACGATTCTCAAAAACGGCCGATTTTTTAACAGAAATTTCCTTTCCGGTTTCATCGAGATAAGTATGCGGGGTTGCACATGATGTAATGATCAATACTAAAAGTAAAAGTTTGTAATATTTCATTTATAAGATTAGGAAGTGAGAGAACAGGAAAATGTGCGTAGGGAAGAACAATATATAAAAACCTTGCTAATTATAGGAAATAAGATTTATCATTATCTATTCTGAAAAAAGCTGGTTCCAGTTTTCTGGTTTTAAAAGTTGCTCAATCCTTAATAAGCTTTCTTCACCATTTCTTACCAGGGCGGTTCCGTTTGGTTTTATAAGCGCAAAGGAACCACATCCTGCCCGGGTCCTGAAAATATTTTCCCTGAGAAAATTATCTGTGTCATGGAAATAATATTCGTCTGGTGAATCCGGGGAATTTTCCAGGATATATCCCGTTTCAAAAAATTCCAGGATCACGATTTCTTTATTCTCCTTTTCAATATGCAATTTATGGTATTCCATTCTGTTCTTGCGATTTGCTATGTCAAGTCTACTGCGTCTGTTGCCCTTTCCTGTGCACAGATCATTGAGATAATTATATGAGATGAGAAAAATTTTATCTTCAAATTTCCTACCTGTAATTTCTTCAATTTTCTTTTTAAGAACAGGATATCTCACGATTAATGGAGTGTATACCGGCTTCACTATTTGCCTTACCCGAACATTCTCGGCATTCATATAATCCCAACTGGTAATTGGGTTATCTAAATTATCCCGTAAGTTCAAATATTCTTTATAAGAAATTTCCTTTCCGGATTCATCGAGGTACATTTGTTTGGTTCCACAGGAACATATTGCAATTACAAAAAATAATAAAATGGTTTTTTTCATCAAGGGAATTTAAAGTGAAGACACGATCTTACTAACTATAATGAAAAAGCGGTAGGGGACTTTTGGTGAAGTAACTAAATTTTATTTAAAAAAGCTAAGTTTGATATAAAAACTTAATCCTCCAATGAATCTGAGATTTCAGGGATAGGGGTCTCTCCGTTGAAAATAACAACATTGCCTCCAGGCCTTATAATAGCTACAGAGCCGCAAGAACTTTGAGTTTTAAATATTGTATTTCTGAAGAACAACGTATTGTCTATAAGGAAGTGTTGCTTTAAGATCTGGGAGGGTTCTATGGTAATTCCCGGTTCAAAGAAATGAAGGGCCACCACGTTTGGAAAATCTTTTTCAAGCCTTCTGTTCAAATTGTCAGAGAATCGCTTTTTTCTTCTTATCCTCAAGTCATTCCAATAATTATAACCCGAAGCTGGGGAACACAGATCATTCACAAAATTGTAATGAATTATGATCATGGGATTGCCCTGATATGTAGTTTGTGTGATCTCTTCCAGAGCCTTATAGATGCGGGGGTAAGAAACATTAAAGCTTTCCTTTTTAGGGATAAGCCTCGCAATACGTATACTGTCATTTTCCACCTGATCCCATCTATGAAAAGAAGAAGCATTTTCTTTCAGGATCTGTTCAAATTGGGCCCGGCCCAAATTTTCCCCTTTCTCATTCAGATAAAAAGTTACCTCATTATAAAAAATATCCTGCCTGTTCTGTCCGGTACCTTCGGCAGAAAACATCAAAATGGTGAAAAGGAAAATCAAAAATTTCATGTAAAATTTTGTTTGGGAGCAGGGTCAAAATCCACGCCCTAATTTAGGAATATTTGAGTTATTGATTGAGAAGATAGTGCTTAGGCATAAAAAAATCCGGCTACCTGGGGTAACCGGATCCTTTGAATTATATTAGAAATAACTTACCCGTTCATAGAAATAAGGAACTCTTCATTGTTTTTTGTTTGTTTAAATCTTTCATTGATGAACTCCATCGCTTCAACAGGGTTCATATCTGCAAGATACTTTCTCATTACCCACATACGTTGAAGGGTGTTTTCATCAAGTAGAAGATCATCTCTACGAGTACTTGAAGAAGTAAGATCTATTGCAGGGAAAATTCTGCGGTTAGCTATCTTCCTGTCTAATTGAAGCTCCATGTTTCCTGTACCTTTGAATTCTTCAAAGATCACTTCATCCATTTTAGAACCTGTATCTGTTAACGCGGTTGCGATTATAGAAAGGGATCCTCCATTTTCGATATTTCGTGCCGCCCCAAAGAACCGTTTTGGTTTGTGTAATGCATTGGCATCAACACCCCCGCTCAAAACCTTACCGCTGGCAGGCTGAACAGTGTTATAAGCTCTTGCAAGCCTGGTAATAGAATCAAGAAGGATAACCACATCGTGGCCACATTCAACCATTCTTTTTGCCTTTTCAAGAACGATGTTCGCCACTTTTACGTGCTCGTGTGCTTCACGGTCAAAAGTAGAAGCAACAACTTCACCTTTTACGTGGCGTTGCATATCTGTTACCTCTTCCGGTCTTTCGTCAATCAATAATATGATCTGGTATACCTCGGGATGGTTTGCTGCAATGGCGTTTGCAATATCCTTCAGCAACATTGTTTTACCGGTTTTTGGCTGGGAAACTATCATTCCCCTTTGTCCTTTTCCTATCGGGGAGAAAAGATCCATGATCCTGGTGGAAATGGTGCTTTGTCTATCGCCGATATTGAATTTTTCCTTTGGGAAAAGCGGAGTCAAATGTTCAAAAGAGATACGATCTCTTACAACCTGAGGGTCAAGCCCGTTTATCTTTACGATCTTGATAAGAGGAAAATATTTTTCACCTTCTTTTGGAGGACGTATCTGGCCAAGAACGGTATCACCCGTTTTAAGACCAAATAATCTTATCTGTGATTGTGATACATATATATCATCAGGAGATGATAGGTAATTATAATCTGATGATCTTAAGAAACCGTAGTTGTCCTGCATAATATCCAGAACGCCTTCACTTTCTATGATGGCATCAAATTCATAATCAGGTTCCCGGTACCTGTTACGGTTATCACGGTTGCCATTATTTTTATTGGTATTGCCGGCGTCCGGCTTATTGGATCTTTGATCTTTGCGATTGTCGCGCGGGTTCTTGGAATTATCGCGTGATTCTCTCGAAGAATTTCCGCTGTCTCTTGAATCTTTTGAACTTCCACTTTCGCGTGAATCTCTTGAAGAATTTCCACTGTCTCGTGAATCTTTTGAATTACCGCTATCACGGGAATCCCTGGAAGAATTTACGTTGTCCCGCGAATCACGGGAAGAATTTCCACTTTCCTTCTGGTCTCTGTTGTTGCCGGAATCCTTTGGGTTGCTATCTTTTTGAGTGTTTTCTCTGGAAGGATTTCCCTGCTCCCTTTTGAAGTTTTTCTGGCCCTGCTCATCTCTTGAAGATGATTGTGGCTTATTTGAATGTCTTTTTGAATTATCTGTAGATCTTCCTTCAGATCTTTTATCGTTAGTCTGACCTGGGTCTTTTTTTGCTTCCGAAGGATTTGAAGAACCCTGGTCATCATTTTTTTCGGAGCGGGGATTATTTGAGAGGTCATTATTTCTATTGTCCTCTTTTTTTCCCGTGACCTCTTTTTTATCTGTAGAAGTTTCGGCTGAAGAAGTATCATCTTTCAATACTTCTTTTACCTTGGAAGGATTTGCTGCCTGGTGATCCAAAATCTGGTAAACCAGATCAAGTTTTTTTTGCGTGCGGTATTTTGGAACATTTAGGGTTTTTGCAATATCCTGAA
>DATISX010000040.1:0-32336 GCA_035468275.1 Salegentibacter sp. | reverse complement strand
TATGGATCTAGTATTTGCAACACACAACAAGAATAAAATGAAGGAGATTAAAGCCCTTCTTCCGCATTATATCAATTTGCTTTCCCTGGACGATATTGGCTGTAATGAGGAAATTCCTGAAACCAGTGACACAATAGAGGGAAACGCAGTTTTAAAGGCTGAATACGTAAAGCATCGTTATGGATATGATGTATTTGCCGATGATACGGGTTTGGAAGTAAAAGCATTGGATGGTGCTCCGGGAGTTTTTTCAGCGAGCTACGCCGGAGAAGACAAAAATGACCAGGCCAATATGAAAAAACTTCTTCAGGAATTGGAAACTAAGGATGATCGCTATGCCAGATTTAAAACCGTGATCGCCCTTAATTTAAACGACCAGCAAAACCTTTTTGTTGGCATTTGCAATGGAACTATAGTCGATAATGCTCGTGGAAATCAGGGATTTGGATACGATCCAGTTTTTCAACCCGAAGGACACAGCAAAACATTTGCTGAAATGAGCCTTTCAGAAAAATCAGAATTGAGTCACCGCGCCAAAGCTTTTAGAGATCTAATCACCTATCTTTCAAAATAAAAGCCGTCAGAAAGGATTTATTGCGCACGAAGCCGTACCTTTGCCGCTTATTTTAATTTTTATATGAACAAATTTGAACAATTAGGTTTAAACCCTTCAATTCTTAAAGCAGTCGAAGAAATGGGTTTTGAAAGCCCAAGTGAAATTCAGGAAAAAGCTATTCCTGTTTTGTTAAACGAAGACACCGATATGGTGGCCCTGGCCCAAACCGGAACAGGAAAAACTGCTGCTTTTGGATTCCCGCTTATCCAGAAAATCAATTCTAACGCAAAACATACGCAGGCATTAATTCTCTCACCAACCCGTGAGCTTTGCCTACAGATTACCAACGAATTAAAGAATTATTCTAAATTCGAGAAAAATCTTAATGCGGTTGCCATATATGGTGGCGCAAGCATTACCGACCAGGCGCGCCAGATTGAGCGCGGAGCGCAAATTATTGTGGCTACTCCAGGTCGTATGCAGGATATGATGAATCGTAGAATGGTAGATATTACTAAAATAGATTACTGTGTTTTAGATGAGGCCGATGAAATGCTGAATATGGGCTTCTATGAAGACATTACCAAAATTCTTGCTGATACCCCAAAAAGTAAAAATACCTGGCTTTTTTCTGCTACGATGCCTAAGCAAGTAGCTACTATCGCCAAGAAATTCATGAAGACTCCCATAGAAATTACTGTGGGAACCAAGAATCAGGGAACCAGTAACGTTGCGCACGAATACTACCTGGTTAACTCAAGACAACGTTATGAGGCTCTAAAAAGGCTGGCAGATGCAAATCCGGATATTTTCTCGGTGATTTTTTGCCGAACAAAAAGAGACACTCAAAAAGTTGCTGAAAAACTTATAGAAGACGGTTACAGCGCTGCAGCGCTTCACGGAGATTTAAGTCAGAACCAGCGTGACCTGGTAATGAAGAGTTTCAGAAGCAAACAGATACAAATGCTTGTAGCAACTGATGTGGCGGCCCGCGGTATTGACGTAGATGATATAACTCACGTGATCAACTACCAGTTACCAGACGAAATTGAAACTTACACTCACCGAAGCGGTAGAACCGGTAGAGCGGGAAAAAGTGGAGTTTCTATAGTTATCGTTTCAAAAAGTGAAGTGCGTAAAATCAAAAGTATTGAGCGCATAATTCAGCAGAAATTCGAAGAAAAAGATATTCCTGACGGAATGGAGATTTGCAGGGTTCAGTTATTTCACCTTGCTAACGATATCAAAGAAACAAAAATCAATCACGAGATAGATCCTTACTTGCCGAGTATTAACGAGGTTTTGGAAGGTTTTAGCCGTGAGGAATTGATCAAGAAATTTTTCTCAGTAGAATTTACCCGTTTCTTTAATTATTACAAGAATACCCCAGACCTGAGCTCTGAGGGAAGAGGATCAGATAGATCTTCCGGAGGAGAGGAGTCAACAAGATTTTTTATCAATATTGGGGAAAAGGATGGTTTCGACTGGATGAGCCTTAAGGATTTCCTTAAAGCAACTCTTGATCTGGGCCGTGATGATGTATATAAGGTGGACGCTAAATCTACATTCTCATTTTTTAATACCGATGCGGTGCATGCCGATAAGGTTATTGAAACCTTTAAAAGCTTCAAACATAACGGCCGTCACATCGATGTAGAGATTACAACCGATTCAGGTCGTGGAGGAAGAAGTAGAGGCGGCGGCGGTAAAGAACGCTCTGGAAAACCTTTTAAAGGTGGAAAATCCGGAGGCAGACGTTCTGAAGGTTTTGAAAGTAAAGGCCGAAGCGGTAAAAAAACCGGTGGTCGCAGCAATAATGTAGAAAGTTCTCTTAAGAGAAGACGTTCTAAGAAATAAATAGAATATAGGCGCTTAAAATATAAAAACTGGCATTGTTTTTTATTGGTATTTTATATTTTAGGCGCCAATTATTATGAAGTATACTCTTTTCCTCTTTTTACTCTTCTTTACTGGTTTTTATGCCGCGGCACAAAACGTGGTTTCGGGTACGGTTATGAATGCCGCCGATGACAAACCAATAGAACGGGTTCATATAGTAAATCTCAATCAGGTTAAAGGTGCAGTGAGCGCCGAGGATGGTAAATTTGAATTACCGGCCAAAGTAAACGACACCTTATATTTTACTTACCTCGGATTTAAATCCATTAAAGTTCGCGTTACTAACGACTGGATGAAATACGGGAATGTGAAGGTTAAAATGACCGAGTTGGGAATTGCCCTGGAGGAAGTGGTTGTAAGTTCGGTTACTTTAACCGGATACCTTGAGATCGATGCCAAAAATATTCCTATTTACGAAAACCAACGTTATAGTATTTCGGGTTTAAATACCGGTTACGAGGCCGGCACTAATTCCCCGAGCGCAGTATCGAAAGTTTTAGGCTCCCTTTTTAACCCGGCAGACCTTGTCAATAATATCTTTGGAAAAAGACCGCAGCAGATGCGGAAACTACGACAAATGAAGGAAGATGACGAGATTAGGAATTTACTCCGTAATAAATTTGATCGTGAAACTCTTGTAGCCCTGCTTCAGATAAATAAAGTGGAGATCGATGAGATCCTAGGCCGATGTAACTATTCCAGAGATTTTATGCGTAGCGCCAATGATCTTCAAATCCTGGATGCAATTAGCGGTTGCTATGAAGAGTATAAAGTGCTTCAGCGAAATTAATCCTTACTCTCTAAAATTGCTTTCAGGTTTATCAGACCTTTTTCCAGGTCATTCCCGAGTAATTTATCTGCACTATAAAAAATAGAAATAATTGTAAGTGGAAACGCAAGTAATCCGCGTACTCCCCACACTACTTTAGATTTATTAGGTTCCAATTCTTTAATTCCTATGTAGGTTAATGAATTGAGTTTTATGGGTCGCACAAATAACAAGCGGGTCTCCATTATTGCAGTAGGCTTCAACTTTACAATTTTTTGAGTACCCTCCCCTACTTTTTTATTTCCTCTCCAGTAAAAACCGGCACCTTCTTTAGCATCTTCCCCCTTAAATTTCAGGATTGCATCGGGATCTCTTTTAAACCAAGGTACCCAATGTGGTTGTTTTTTTAACTGACTTACATAGTTGAAGATTTCTATCCTCGAGGCATTGATAACCATTGTACGGCTTAGATCGTATGATTTTTTGGCAGATGCATGTAAAAAAGCGAAAAAAGTAATGATCGCTATAATAATGTAAAAGAAGAGGGTCATACGTTGGGGGCTTCAACTGCTAAAAATAACAAAATTATCGTGATGATTCATATTGCGCCAAAAGTTGTTCTGAATTTTTTATACATTTTTTGGCCCAATGGAATTCGATTGCCAGCTTTTCTTCCGAAGTCAATTGCCAGAACTGATCGCTATTACGAAGCCTACTGGTTAAAGATTGCAAGATTATCGCAGCTGAAACTGAAATATTGAGACTTTCAGTAAACCCCTGCATGGGAATTTTTAATCGAACATCGGCCTCTTTTAGAACCTCCTCTGATAGTCCGTCTTTTTCTGTTCCAAAGAAAACTGCTGAAGGTTTCGATATTTCAAATTCCTCCAGGTTCCGGGCATCTCCATAAGGGGTGGTTGCCACAATTTGATAACCTTTCCCTCTTAGGTTACTAATACAATCATTTGTGGAATTGTACCGGTTAACATCTACCCATTTTTGCGCACCCATGGCAATTTCCTTATCAATTCTTCTGGGTTGCCTTTCTTCGATAACGTGTATATTTTGTATTCCAAAAACATCGCAACTACGAATTACCGCGCTGGTATTATGTAATTGATGAACATCCTGGGTCACAACCGTAAAAAAGTTCGTGCGCTTTGAAAGAACTTCCTCGAAAAGCTTGTTACGACGAGGCGTTAAAAAGCTTTTGAGATGATCCAGTAATTGCTGTTTTTCCATGTATCAAAATTAAAAATTGAACCCGAATTAGAAGATTTTCCTAAGTTTTTCTTTACTTAATTTATTATTAGACATCAAACTTTCTAAAAGTGCTTATTTTTATAGTAATTAAAAAAACCATGAAGAAAATTGTTGTCTTAACGGGTGCCGGGGTAAGCGCAGAAAGTGGAATTAGTACATTCAGAGATGCCGATGGACTCTGGGAAAATCATGATATTATGGAGGTGGCCTCTCCGGAAGGCTGGACACGCGACCAGGCATTGGTTTTGGAGTTCTATAATAAACGCCGCCGGCAATTACTGGAAGTTAAGCCCAATCAGGCACATTTTGCCCTGGCCAAACTTGAAGAATTTTATGAGGTTGAGATCATAACTCAGAATATTGACGATCTGCATGAGCGGGCTGGAAGTACGAAGGTTACCCACTTGCATGGAGAATTATTAAAAGCCAGAAGCACTTTTAATGAAGACCTGGTTATGGACTGGAAAAAGGATATAAAAATCGGTGATTTCTGTGAGTACAACTACCAACTACGACCACATGTTGTCTGGTTTGGAGAGGCAGTACCCATGTTTGATAAAGCTGCCGAAATTACTGCTGAAGCCGATATTCTTATCATTATTGGCACTTCTATGCAGGTTTATCCTGCAGCAGGCTTAATGCAGTTTTCTCCAGATGGAATTCCTGTTTACTTCATAGATCCCAATCCCAACATTACTCCTGAAGAGAAGCTGACAATTATTGAAGAGAAAGCTTCAACCGGAGTTCCTAAATTGGTAAATGAGCTTATAAATTCTTCAGCATAAGCATTAAAAAGAATCCACCTGGCTATTTTATAGATGGTTTGTAAGCAGTATATTTGGGGCTTTATAATCCAAATAAAACAACCCAATGACTCCGCTAACCGCCATCTCGCCAATAGACGGCAGATATCACGCTAAAACCAAAAGTCTTGCGGCTTATTTTAGTGAAGAAGCCTTAATTAAATACCGCGTAAAGATTGAAGTAGAATATTTTATCGCTCTCTGCGATATTCCCCTACCTCAGCTGAGTTCTTTTCCGAAGGAAAAATACCCGTATTTACGCGACATTTACGGAAATTTCACAACTATAGACGCACAGGCGGTTAAGGAAATTGAAAAGACTACCAACCACGATGTAAAAGCAGTAGAGTATTTCCTAAAAGAGAAATTCGATATACTCGAGCTTCAGGAATTCAAGGAGTTCATCCATTTTGGACTGACTTCTCAGGATATTAATAATACCGCTGTTCCGTTAAGTTTCAGGAGTGCAATTGAAGATGAGTACCTTCCTATTTTAGATGAAATTCGTGCTAAACTTCGGGAGCTTTCCCAGGAATGGTCTAATGTGCCACTTCTGGCAAGAACTCACGGTCAACCTGCATCTCCAACCCGGCTTGGAAAAGAATTAGATGTGTTTTCGGTAAGGTTAGAAGAACAACTGACGCAACTACACTTTATCCCTCATGCCGCGAAATTTGGTGGAGCTACCGGAAATTACAATGCGCATAAAATCGCTTATCCCAATATTGATTGGAAAGAATTCGGAACAAACTTCGTTGAGGAGATCCTGGGACTTCATCATTCTTTTCCAACCACCCAAATAGAGCACTACGACCATATGGCGGCCCTTTTTGATGTTTTAAAACGCATCAATAATATCCTTATTGATCTTGATAGAGATATCTGGACCTACGTTTCTATGGATTATTTCAAACAAAAGATCAAAAAGGGAGAAATAGGCTCTTCTGCCATGCCGCATAAAGTAAATCCTATTGATTTTGAAAATAGCGAAGGAAATCTGGGAATTGCAAATGCAATTTTTGAACATCTTTCGGCTAAATTACCCATAAGCCGCCTACAACGTGATCTTACCGACAGTACTGTGCTGCGCAACATTGGTGTGCCTTTAGGACATACTTTTATTGGATTCAAATCTACTTTGAAAGGTTTAGGTAAGTTATTGCTGAATGAAGAGAAAATCAACGCCGATCTGGAAGCAAACTGGGCCGTTGTAGCTGAAGCCATTCAAACTATTTTAAGGCGTGAAGCTTATAAAAACCCCTATGAAGCTTTAAAGGGGCTAACCCGAACAAATGAAAAGATAAACAAAGAAAGTATTTCAAAATTCATCGATAGCCTGGATGTATCTGATGAAATTAAAAGCGAGCTCAAAGCTATAACTCCCCAGAATTACACAGGGATATAAATAGAAAAACCCCGCTGGAATTATCAATTCCAGCGGGGTTTTATTTTTATATTTCTACTACATTTTAAGGTTCTTCCTTGATATCAATCTCAACCTCTCCTTTAAACATTTGGGTAATATTATTTATTCCTTCCAGATTAAGATCGCCTTTTTCCATAGATCTCAGGAGGTTCAACATTTCCTTTGGATCCATATCTTCCCCAAGTATTCTCGCAAGACCTACTCCACGGCTGTCATCAAAACCAAATAAAATAAATTCATCAACAGCCTCTTCCTCACCGGTATAATATATTTCAGCTTTTCGAATTCCAGAGCCGTATCTCATAAGAAGCTGGTATTCATCGTTTTTTAGAATCTCCTGAAGTTGTGCTTTTTCTTCTTCATATTCCCCTTCATTACTCTTTATTGGGAATGCCAGGACATTAACCTTACGCACACTTTCCAGAGTTTTCTTTTGTTCCTCATTAAGATTTTCATTATTGGCCAGGAGACCGGTAGGAATATCTAAAACAACAAAATTACTCTCCTCAAGGTTTTCAATATAATATTCCTGGATAGTGGACTCATTGCCACAAGAAGTCAATAAGACAACAGCTATCCACAGAAATACAGAGAATTTAAAAGGCTTCATCCTAGGATTTTTTATCAAGATTGTTTAGTTCCTCAGCACCTGGAACCTTTAGATCCTGAGTTAATCTTGAAAGCTGAGTTAGATCTATATCACCGGTAATTCTTAATATCACCGAAATTAATTCCCCATCTTCCTGGCCCTCCAGGAACATAAAAAGTTCACTTACCAGATCTTCATTCTTCCCTGGTTTTGAATAAAATTTAATATTCTTCCCGTCTTCATTTACACGCATTAGCTGTTCCAAACTACCATTGTTGAGATAGCTTTCTACATCCCGGGCCATTTCAGAACGCACCTCACTGTTAGATGAAGTAAACATTCTTATTTCATCCAGGTTTTCAATTAACCTCATATATTGCTGCGCATCCTCATCTCCCTCACTAAAATCAACTTTAGCCAGCATTTTAAACATTTTGCTGGTCATTATCATCGCATCAACCTCTTTCATATTTTCATATTTCTCAAAGGCTTGAGCATTGGTAAGAATTGGAAGTAATCCTACTATAAAAAGTATCGCTATTTTTTTCATCTTTTCTTTATTCATGTTTAATTATTCTTTCTCTGGTATTATTAAATTCCTTTAGATATCCCAGATCTTTTTTTGTTTCGTTCATTATTTCTGAAACCATTTTCAGAGTTTCCCGCGTCTTTTCAAGCGCCATTTCCTCATCCTGAAAAGTTCCTAAAGCACTATTTTTATTGCTGTCGAACTCTCCTTTCAAAAGAAAAACCCCAACTAATGCAAGAATAATTATCGCAGCAACTCCACTCCAAACATAAAACTTTTTTCCTGAAACCTTGGAGTCAAATGAATTTTGGTTTGGATTCTGGCCGGAAAAACGTTTCCGATAAGGCTCCAGAAGAGGGGGCACCTCATTTTCTGAAAAATAATTTCCAAGCAACTTTTCTTCGGCAGGGGTAATTTCTCCGGCACGATATTTTTCCAGTAACCGCTCAACTTTATCCAGCTCCATAATTTATCTATATTAGTCTGTATTTCATTATTTTCTTACTTCCTTTTAAATGGCTCAAAATTTGTTATTAATTAATTTTGAATTTACAATATTGTAGGTAATTTTAGCCTTTTCTCGAAAACTTAACATTTATGAAAATTTACAAATTAATATTCCTTTTTCTTTTTTCCAGCAGTCTTCTAATATCCTGTGCTAAGGACGACGATGATGTAGTTGATGATGAGGTGGGAAAAACCGGTCCGGATAGAAATCTGGATGTAGAAGATTTTATATATAAAGGAATGAATAATATATACCTTTATAAAGCCTACGTACCTGAACTCGCTAATACTTATTTTTCAAGTCAGGCTGATCTGAACGATTTCCTTGATGATTTTGATTCTCCGGAAGATCTATTTTATAATGGTTTAGTTTATGAATATCGTGAGCAAGACAAATTTAGTTTCATGACTGATGATTATATCGCGCTTGAAAATAGTTTTGCCGGTACCAGTACTACAACGGGAATGAATTACGGGTTTAGTCTACACCCGAACGATGTAACTGAAACGAAAGTGTTACTTTACGTACGTTATGTTCAACCCAATACTTCAGCTGCAGAAGCCGGTATTGAGAGGGGAATGATCTTTAATAAAGTGGATGGTCAGGAAATGACTGTTTCTAATTATACTTCCCTGGTTGCTCCGGAAAACTTCACCCTTCACGAAGCAGAATTTGATGAAAATTTGGATGTAATAGATCTCGACGAAACTTATAATCTTTCCAAAGCCGAGTACACCGCGAACCCCGTTTACATCACTAAAACTATTGAGGTTGATGGTAAAAATGTCGGTTATCTGATGTATAATAGTTTTACCGCCGATTTCGATCCGGAGCTTAATGCTGCTTTTGCAGACTTTAAAGCTGAAGGCATTGATGAACTTGTTTTGGACCTTCGTTATAATGGAGGGGGGAGAGTTGAAACAGCAGTAGATCTTTCCAGCATGATAACAGGACAGTTTGAAGGAGAGATTTTTAATCAACAACAATGGAACCCTTCGTACCAGGCTTATTTTGAAGAGGAAAATCCCGACAACCTGGTTGATAGATTTAATGATAAAATAGGAAATGGAGATCTTATTAACAGTCTTAACCTCCAGAAAGTTTATATTATAGCTGGGCGATCCAGTGCTTCAGCGAGCGAACTGGTAATAAATGGTTTGGATGCCTGGATTGATGTAATTCATGTTGGAGATAATACCGTTGGTAAATTCCAGGCTTCGGTAACTTTATATGATTCAAGTAACTTCGGAAAACAAAATGCCAATCCAGATCACAAATATGCAATTCAACCTTTAGTCTATAAATCGGCTAATGCACAAGGAAAATCTGACTATGTTGATGGTTTAGTGCCTGATATAGAGGTTCCTGAATATGTAAATCAATATGAGGCTCTTGGTGATCCTTCTGAACCATTGCTAAAAGCAGCTTTGGAAGACATTCAAGGAGTAAGAAAAGCTTCTTATCTTTCTAAATCTCCCGAGTTTAAAGTACTTGATGAATCTGGATCTGAAACTATTGATTTTCAGAAAATGTATACTGATGAAATTCCAGCAGACCTGTTGAAAAGAAATGATTTCTAAAATTACCTGATTTAAATATTAAAGCCCCGGAGATTAATCTCTTCGGGGCTTTTATTTTTTACTCAACTATGTAAATTCCGTTGGGATTTATTCCGGTAGAAAATTCAAGCTTGGAATTTCCGGTTTTGTCCTGGACTATAAGTTTACCATCCCCGGTAAAATCATAATTAGCAAAGGCAGCATAAATTTTACCATCAGCTACTTTAAAACCATAGAGTATTCCTTCATCTATAAATTCTGTAAACTGGGAACCCGGCAATTCCTGATTTGTAACATGTATCTCATAAACTCTATCATTCAGGGTATAATATAGCATTTCGTCATCAAAGTTCAGATTCGATGGATGGGCGTTATTATCAAAATTCAGTTCGTTAACCACTTGATGATTAATCAAATCTATTTGGGTGATCTTCCCCGGAGTTTCTTCTTCGGCATAGGCCGGTAAACCGGAAGACAACACCCATAAACTGTTACCATTACTCACCATAGAGTTGGGAACATCTCCTACTTCAATTATTTCCTGGATTGTATTATCCTCTGGATCAATTACAGAAATTTTATTATTGAAACTGAAACCGCCCTCATGAGCCACATAAACTCTATTATTAATGGTCATAAGGGTTTCCGGCCCCTCTTCCACCGGAATTGTGTCCTCTAGCTCAAAATTCCCCAGATCATAAACCGCTATAAAATCATCATCGGGATCCATTCCATCTCCCCAGTTGCTTACAAAAGCTTTTTCATTTGAAAAATCGATGAACCTCGGATTATCCAATCCGGTTTCTATTGTGGTGACATATTTAAAAGTGTGGCGATTTACTACCTCGATTTTTCCTGAAACATTCATCACGATAAAGGCATAATCTTCATAAAATCCCATACTTTGTCCCGTATCACCCGGCGATTTTCCATCATTTTCTTCAGCATAAATATTATTCGTAATTTCCTGAAAATCAGTATCTAGAAAGGAAACTGAGCTGTTGCCGGAACCAAAGTTTCCCTCATTCAGAATAAAGATTCCTTCGGAATAATTACCTATTTGCTCCTCGGGAATTTCAATAATCTCATTATCGCTTTCACAGGAGGTGAACAAAACAGCATTAAGCACTACGGCCATAAAAAATTTGATTTTCATAAATTATAATTTAAAGGTGATTGAACTATTAAAATATCTTCCCGGCATAGGTCGCCCGGGCATACTCATATACTTTTCATCAAAGATGTTTCTAATCTGAAATCCGATCTTCATGAAGTCATTTCGGCCAAAATTCCTGGCTATTCCTAAATTGGAAATTTTGTAATCCTCCAGGCTGTAATTATTATCTGAAGAGGTGAAAATACTCCCATTATACAAAAACTGATAAAAAATGGAATATCGATTATATTTGTAGCTTAAAGACGTAGTTGCCTTATGCTCGGGCACATAGATGAGATGTTTTTTGGTAGCTTGATTCCGGCTTCGGGTCCAGGCATAAGTGGCGTTCAAATCAAATTTATGACTGCCAAATGATTTATTCCAATCCAACCCGGCCTCTATGCCATAATTCCTGACTTCCCCGGTATTTTCAGGTCGCCATAATCCCTCACTTGTGGGTACCCAACGTAAAAGATATTCACTTTCAATGAGATATCCGGCAAGGTCCAATTCAAAATTATTTATTCTGAATTTCTGGCCAATCTCCAGTTGATGCGAAGTCTCCGGCTTTAAGTCTATATTTCCCCCGGCATACCAGTAAAGATCATTAAAAGTAGGAATTCTGAAGTTCTTTGAAACCCCAAGCCTTAGTTCATAGTTTTCTGAAAACCGGTAAAGTCCGTTTGCAGCAAACAACAAAGGAGATTCATAATTGCCGGTCGCTTCTTTCCTGGCACTTAACTGGTAACTGAAATCTCCCAGGCTGTGTTTCAGCAAGAGCGCCAAACTCCCAATATCACGGCTGTTCTCTCCGGTATTGGTTCCCTCTCCGGTGATTTGCTGATACTCTAAGATACCGGTAACTTCAAGATCATGAGTAAATAGATAAGTGAGGTCTGTTTTTGCGATTCCCGTTTTGGCTCTTCCGAAATTATGTTCATCAGTATATCTGTTCTCAAAATACCGGAATGTTTCATCTAAATAAGCCAGTTTAAACGAAGAGCTTAAGTCGCCGTAAAAGCCATTCCATTCCAGAAGATTACGACTATTCACATCTTCAAATTTGCTTTTAGACGGGGCGTTTACAGTTCCGGAAAACCCTCTTTTTCCCTGATTAAAATTGCTGTGAAACTTTAGAAGATGATCTTTATTTAAGCGATGGGCAACTGAAATTCCCAGGCCGGTATTTTCAAAATCTCCATTTTCATTGAATTGATCATCCCCCGGATATTCAAAATCATTTTCAGATGTGTGACGGGTAAGATTTAACTGAAAGCTGGTTTTTTCAGAAGAAATAGCAGTTTTGAAAGTTCCTGAGAAGCTTTCAAAACTACCATAATCCAGTTTTAACTGGTTATAGAATTTCTCATCAAAATTAAATCGGTTATTTAAATGAACACTACCTCCAATGGCACCGCTTCCGTAAAGAACACTTCCCCCACCCGGTCTGATTGAAATATCACTAACAATCCCTGTGGGAATGGTATTAAAATCGGTTTGCCCGGTAAATTGTGAATTTATATTGATTCCATTCCAAATCACGGCAGTTTGCTGTGCGGAGGTTCCGCGGAAAGAAGCTGAAGAAACGCCACCTAAACCGTTTTCCCTAAAAAAAATAGTACTATTAAATTTTAAAACTGAAGTGAGAGAAGGTTCATTTTCCCTTAGAATAGAGTCGTTCAACAGTATTACCCGACGTTCCTCCGAATCTCTTTTGAGAGAAATATCGCTCAAGAAAACCTCGTCCAGCCGTGTGACAGGTTCAATTTGTGCTAATGCGGGTACGGCTAGCAGCAGTCCCAGAAATAAAAGGTAATAACGATTAGATTTCATTATACACCGACTTTTATCCCGAAAGTCTAAGAGTTAAATTAGTAATGCTTCTGGCAGGTCTCCTGGCTCGCGTCCTTGTTGTTTACCTTCCCATCGCTTAGCGACAGTGGTATGAAGTGTGACAACAGGCATTCCGGTTACGGAACTTAGCTTACAGTTGCGGGAACAGCTCAGGAATTTTTGAATATTCAAATCACCTGATTCCCTTTTAATCGACGACGTTACTTTTCCGGCGTCAAACCAAAATTTCAAGTTCAAAAATAAACATTTATGTTTGCGAAGCACTAAAATTTTTAAATAATCTTACTTTTGAAGTCAAATCAATAATCTTGAAATATCTCATTTCTCTTTTTTCATTTCTGTTGCTCATTTCCTGTAAGAACGAGGAGAAAAATATTTCCCCTGTTCAGATTTCTGAAGGAAATACAGTGGAAATAAAATATGCGAAGGGCTTCAGCATCGAAGAATTTGATGGTTACAGCATTCTTAGGGTAAATAATCCCTGGCCGAATTCAGATTTGGATCTCACCTATGTCTTAGTTGAAGAAAACGCTGAAATTCCTGAGGATTTGCAGTACGATCAGATAGTAAAAGTCCCTGTGGAAGAAGTGGTGGTCACTTCCACCACCCATATTCCTGCGCTTGAAGCCCTCGAGGTTGAAAATAAATTAACAGGTTTTCCCGGTCTCAATTATATTTCTTCGGAAAAGACCCGAAAGCTTATTAATTCAGGAGAAATTAAAGAACTGGGCAAAAATGAAAATATCAATACTGAAGTGCTCATCGATCTTCAACCCGATCTTGTGATTGGTTTCGCAATAGACGGCAATAATAGAACCTTCGATAATATTCAAAAGACAGGTATTCCTGTAGTTTTCAACGCTGATTGGGTAGAAGAAGATCCTCTGGGAAAAGCGGAATGGATAAAATTCATGGGGGCATTTTTCGGTAAAATCGATCAGGCGACAGCTGGTTTTAACCAAATTGAAACCGATTATCTGGAAGCAAAAAAATTAGCTGAAACAGCAAAAAATCGACCTGAAGTTATTAGCGGATCAATGTACAAGGACCAGTGGTATATGCCCTACGGTAATTCATGGCAGGCCCGATTTTTCGATGAAGCAAATGCTAATTATCTGTATAATGAAACCGAAGGTAGCGGTAGCTTAGCACTCTCTTTTGAAAACGTTCTGGAAAAAGCCCAAAATGCCGATTTCTGGATAAGTTCTGGGGAAGTGAACTCCTACTCCCAACTTTTAAATGAATCCCGCCACTATTCGCAGTTTAAAGCGGTACAGCAAAAAAATGTTTTTAGCGTAAGCCTGGAAAAAGGTGAAACAGGCGGCGTTTTATATTTTGAACTAGGACCACAGCGTCCAGATCTCATTCTCAAGGATCTTATATCCATATTTCATCCTGAACTCTTACCCGAACATGAACAAGTCTTTTTCAAAGCCCTGCAAGATTGATGTTAAGACAAAAATACATATTGACCTTTTTATTAATGACATTGGCTTTAATTGGTCTGATATTTCTCAATATTGGCTTAGGCTCGGTAAAAATTCCATTGAAAGATATCACCGGATCGCTGTTTAACCTTGAAGTTTCCCGGGAATCCTGGAGATACATAGTTTTAGAATATCGACTGCCAAAAGCAATAACCGCAATAATTACCGGTTCGGGACTGGCAGTAAGCGGACTTTTAATGCAAACCCTTTTCAGAAATCCCTTAGCAGGACCATATGTGTTAGGATTGAGTAGTGGGGCCAGCCTTGGAGTTGCTGTGGTTTTTATGGGAGCGGGACTGTTTGGCGGAGGTTTTGCAGCTTTTCTGCTTTCCAAATGGAGCATTGTTATTGCCTCGAGCCTTGGAAGTTTACTCGTATTATTGGCAGTAATGCTGGCCTCCCTAAGGTTACGAGACACCATGGCAATCCTTATCATAGGCTTAATGTTTGCCAGTTTAACGGCAGCGGTAGTAAGTGTACTTGCATATTTTAGTCCGGCTTCACAACTTCAGCAGTATGTTTTCTGGTCCTTTGGAAGCTTAGGAAATCTTTCCTGGGAGGAAGTCTCGGTGCTTGGTCTTTTTTGGGGTATTGGAATATTGCTTTCCGTGGCAGGTATCAAAAACCTAAACAGCTTGTTACTGGGTGAACAATACGCTAAAAGTCTTGGAGTGAGTATCCAGCGAAACAGATTACTTGTGATTGTGGCTACAAGTTTACTTGCAGGAAGCATAACGGCATTCGCCGGACCCATTGCCTTTATAGGACTTGCGGTGCCACATCTTATAAGGCAGGTAATTCCGGTAAATAATCACAGTATCTTAATTCCTGCGGTAATTCTCGGCGGAGCCATTTTAATGCTTATTTGTGACATCGCTGCCCAAATGCCGGGCAGTGAATTTACCCTTCCCATAAATGCGATCACCTCTCTTATCGGTGCGCCTGTAGTGATTTGGTTATTGGTGAGAAAACGCCGATTTTTATTCTGAAATGAATAAAACCAACCCACATAGCATCCTGAAAACTGAAGAGCTGAGCATTGGCTACCGCGGAAAAAATTCGGAAACCATAATTGGCAAAAATATCAACATCGATATTTTTCCCGGTCAGCTTATTGCGGTTATTGGGATAAATGGTGTTGGAAAATCAACCTTACTTAGAAGTCTTAGCGGGGTTCAACCATATCTTTCAGGAAAGGTATATATTGATGGAAAAGACCTGAAGCATCTTCAGCCTCTGGAGCAGGCTGCACTCATTAGTTTGGTCCTTACCGGACAACCTGTTTCCCAAAACCTGAGAGTTTTTGAATTAGTGGCACTTGGGAGACAACCTTATACCAATTGGATAGGTAAACTTTCAACAACCGATCTAAGACATATTAAAAAAGCTCTTCGCCTGGTTGATATCGAAAATCTGGAAAATAAAAAATGCTATGAACTTAGTGACGGGCAAATGCAAAAAGTTCTTATCGCCCGGGCCCTGGCCCAGGATACGCCGCTTGTGATCCTCGATGAACCCACTACCCATTTGGACATGTATCATAAAGCTTATGTGTTACAATTGCTGAAGAAACTTACCCGAAAAACCAATAAAGCTATAATCTTTGCTTCCCATGAAATAAATCTTGCGCTACAGCTTTGCGATAAAGTTTTATTGATGCAAAAGGATGAAATGGTTATGGGAAGTCCGCAGGAACTTGTAAAATCGGGAGCCTTGTCTAAGCTCTTTCCTGCAGATCTTATTTTCTTTGATGAAAGCAGTTCCTCTTTCAAAATAAAATCCTGAAATGCCCTCAGAAGTATTCCCTGTGCTTTTTAGTTGATATTTTTTTCAATTAAGTATCTTTGGAAAAAGCATCTTCCGCAATGACCGATTCCATATTACTCATTCTTCTTCCTGTCATCGCAATCGTTTTGGGATTTATCCTCGGCCAACTTTTTTCAGGACTGAAACACAAAGGAAATATCAGTATAATTGAAGAAAGGAATAATCAACTATCACTTCAAATTGATAATCTTAATAATCAATTAGCCAATTCATTAAACAATTATAAAGAAGAGATTTCAGATTTAAAAAAAGCCGGGGCACTTCAGCTGGAAAAAATCGAGATTGAACGCGAAGAAATCCGAAGGGAAAAGGATTTTTTAAGCACAGAATTAACCCGGAGAAATTCAGAATTCGAAAATCTTCAGCTAAAAAATCAAGAACAAAAAGCAGAAGTGGAAAAACTTCAGGAGAAATTCACCCAGGAATTTGAAAATCTAGCCAATAAGATCTTAGACCAGAAATCGGAGAAATTCACGGTTTTAAACAAAGAAAATATTAAGAATATATTAAATCCTCTGAATGAAAAGATCAAGCTTTTTGAAGAAAAAGTAGATAAAAACAGCAACTATTTTATTGAACGCCACGCACAACTGGGTAAACATTTATTACTGCTTAATGAGCAAAGTATAAAGATAAGCGAAGAAGCTAATAACCTAACTAAAGCCCTGAAAGGTGAAAGTAAAACCCAGGGAAATTGGGGCGAACTTATTTTGGAACGGGTTCTGGACAAATCGGGTTTGGTTAAAGACAGGGAATATTTTATCCAAAAAGCTTATGATGACGAAGAGGGAAACAAGGTTTTGCCAGATGTGATTATACATTTGCCAAACGATAAAAAAATGGTGATAGATTCTAAAGTTTCGCTAAATGCCTATGAAAAATATTGCAATGAAGAGGATGAATCTTTAAAATCAAAACATTTAAAAAACCACGTTCGCTCTCTAAACACTCATATAAATCAGCTTAGCGCGAAAAAATACGAAGATTTGCATAAAATCAATTCCCCAGATTTTGTGCTGATGTTCATTCCTATTGAACCGGCCTTATATTTGGCTCAGAATATTGACAATTCCTTCTTTTATACCGCATTTCAAAAAAATATACTTTTGGTTAGCCCAACCACCTTATTATCTACTTTAAGGACCATTGACGCTATTTGGAGCAGTGAGAAACAACAACAAAATGCCGTGGAAATTGCTAATCACGCAGCCTCGTTGTACAATAAATTTAAAAACCTTCTCGATGATCTGGAAACAGTCGGGAATCGGTTAAAATCTACTTCTTCTGCCTACGGGACAGCAATGAAAAAACTTACCGGTCAGCAAAATCTGATAAAGGATATTGACAAACTGGAAAATCTTGGTGTCTCCCCCAAACAGAAGATATCCCAAAAATGGCTTAATAAAGCGAAAGCTATTGAAGAAGATGACCACGAGGAAATTCAAGAAACTCACGATATTAAAGAATCTAAAAACCTACGATGAAAATAATAAAAACCCTACTTCCGGTATTATTCACTTGTTTATTTCTACTCAATCTTTCGGCACAGGAAATTTATTTTCCTGAAAAAGGAGAATGGGAGGAAAAAGAAGCATCAACTTTTAATCTGGATTTCTCAGAAGTCATAGAATTTGCAATGGAAAATGAATATTCAGAATCTAAAGATCTTCGTCAGGCCATTCTAAAAGGATTCGAACACGAACCTTATCATGAAATCCTGGGACCAACTAAACGTCGCGGAGGCCCTGCGGGTATGATCTTAAAAGACGGGTATGTGGTAGCGCAATGGGGAGATACAAAACGAGTGGACATGACCTTCAGCGTTACCAAAAGTTTTCTCTCCACAACTGCGTTAATAGCTTTAGATAAAAACCTCATCAATTCAGTAAATCAACCTGTTAAAGAATTTGTTTGGGATGATACCTTTGAGGGAGAACACAATGCCAAGATTACCTGGAAACATCTTTTTCAGCAAACTTCAGACTGGAGCGGGAAGCTTTGGGAAACTTATGATTGGGCCGACAGGCCGCCAAGTGAGGGAAGTATTGACGACTGGAAAGCAAGGAAATTAAACGAACCCGGGTCTCATTATAAATATAACGATGTGCGGGTTAATGTGCTGGCATATTCCCTGCTTCAGGTTTTTCGGGAGCCATTGCCAAAGGTTTTGAAAGAGGAAATTATGGATCCAATTAACGCCTCCTCAAGCTGGAGGTGGTATGGCTACGATAATTCCTGGGTTGCTATGGATGGCCTCAAAATGCAATCGGTTAGTGGAGGAGGACATTCCGGTGGCGGAATGTTCATCAATACTGAGGATATGGCCAGGTTTGGATTGCTTTTTCTGAATCACGGAAAATGGAATGGAAACCAACTTATTCCTTCAGCATTAATAGAAGAAGCGATGCAGCCTTCTGAAGCAAACAAAAATTACGGCTATATGTGGTGGCTTAACCGCGCCGAAGAACCTCAATGGGAAGGAATTGACCGGGATATCTTTTATGCAGCCGGTTTCGGCGGAAATTATATCATTGCAGATAAAACCAATAATATGCTTATTGTTACCCGCTGGTTAGAACCATCTAAGCTGGAAGAATTTATGCAACTAATTAACAAAAGCCTCAACGATGCAAAATAAATATAAAACCGTAGAAGAATCTCAGGTACGTATCTCGGAACTAATGCTGCCCTCCCACTCCAATTTCAACGGAAAGATTCACGGAGGCTACATTCTTTCCTTACTTGACCAGATCGCTTTTGCATGCGCTTCAAAACATTCAGGGGTATATTGTGTAACCGCCAGCGTAGATACGGTAGACTTCCTTAAACCTATCGAAATAGGCGAATTGGTAACCATGAAAGCTTCGATTAATTATGTTGGAACCAGCTCTATGGTGATCGGGATTCGGGTGGAGGCAGAAAATATCCAGACCGGAGCAGTAAAACATTGTAATTCTTCTCATATTACCATGGTAGCCAAAGATGAAAAAGGGAAAGCTGTCCAGGTTCCGGGTTTAATCCTGAAAACCGATGACGACATCAGAAGGTTTGCCCAAAGCATCAAGCGGAAGCAAATAAAAATTAAAGACAATAAGGAATTCAGGGCAACCGATTTTAATTCGGAAGAATACCTACACCTGATGGAAAAATACAAAGTAAAAATCGAGCGCTAATTTTGAAATTCAACGGATTCATAGCAGCGCTTTTCGCTGCCATTATCATTGCTTATTTTTTTCCGCAGGGTATTAATATCTTTCCTCTAAAGACAATCACCGATATCGGGATTGGTCTTATTTTCTTTTTCTACGGATTAAAACTTTCCCCGGCCGAATTCAAAATGGGTTTTCTCAATTACAAGGTTCATATTGTAATTCAATTAACCACATTTGTGGTTTTTCCGCTCCTAGCTATAATTTTACTCCCGTTTTTTGAAGCCGGCACAGGTTCTGATCTATGGATCGCTCTGTTTTTCCTGGGAACCTTACCCTCTACGGTATCCTCTTCTATCGTAATGGTTTCCCTGGCAAAGGGAAATTTACCAACTGCAATTTTTAACGCCAGCCTTTCGGGATTAATAGGAATAATCGCTACTCCGCTATGGCTGAGCTTCTTTATTAAGAAATCGGGGGACTTTGATTTTGGATCTATTATTTTGAAGCTTTTTCTTCAAATTATTTTACCGCTCATCATTGGATTGGTATTGCAAAGATTTTGGGGGGATTTTGCAAGAAAATATAGCAAACAACTGAGTCTGCTAGACAAAACCACCATTATTTTAATCGTTTATTCCAGCTTTAGTGCATCCTTTTTATCGAATTTATTCGAAAGAATAAGCATTCTTGAAATGACAAAACTAGGGATTATGGTCGTCGTGTTATTTTTTGGCGTTTATTATGGCCTTGGGTTTTTAAGCAATAAACTTGGTTTCAACACACCCGACAAGATCACAGCTCAATTCTGCGGAACAAAAAAATCTCTTGTTCACGGTTCGGTTATGGTGAAAGTGATCTTCGGAAGTTCGGCAAGTACAGGTTTACTTTTACTGCCAATTATGCTTTATCACTCTTTACAATTACTTCTGGTTGCTTGGTATGCAGAAAGGTACCGGAAACAAAGACTTGCAGAGATTGAAGCTGAAAAGCTATAAATAAAGTGCTATTTCAGCAATATTAATGGTGAAAAAGATCCATCCCAGAATAAGAAGCAAACCACCTAATGGCGTAACCGGACCAAGGAAACGAAGATTTTTTCCAAATGCTGAACTAAGTGTGAGTCCATAAATACTGAAAGAGAAAAGGAAAACTCCAATGATAAAGAACCAGGCGGTTAGTTGCTGAGAGATTCCGATAAACGGAAAACTTATTCCACTGATAATCAATATCAAGGCGTGATACATTTGGTATTTGACCCCTGTTTCAAAGCTTTTTAGTTGATCTTCATTAAAACGTTTCTTCAACGCGTGCGCGCCAAAAGCACCAAAAACAACAGCTAATGCGCCATAAATACCGCCAATAATAAGGACCAGTTCCTTCATAATTCAAATTAAAAAACCCATTGTCAGATTAAAAGCTCACAATGGGTTAAATTTATAAAAACTCCTGATCTTATTTACTCAGGTACATTTTTCTTCTTGAATAAAGATCGTAGAAAGCATCATCTTTCAAACTATCAATAAACAGAATACTTTCTCC
The DNA here is from genome assembly GCA_035468275.1 of Salegentibacter sp. Lineage (GTDB taxonomy): Bacteria > Bacteroidota > Bacteroidia > Flavobacteriales > Flavobacteriaceae > Salegentibacter. The sequence goes on along the minus strand of DATISX010000040.1, from coordinate 11,420 downwards.
GGTACTCTTCATTTCAGGCCCCAATTGTTTATTAACATTATGGAACTTATTAAAAGAAAAAACCGGTTGCTTTATGGCATAACCCTCAAGTTTTGGATTGAAATTAAAGTCTTTAACCTTCTTTTCTCCCAACATCACTTTAGTCGCGTAATTCACATAAGGTTCACCGTAAGCTTTCGCGATAAATGGCACCGTTCTCGAAGCTCTTGGGTTTGCTTCAATGATATAAACCATATCATCCTTGATCGCAAATTGAATATTGATTAATCCAACAGTATTCAAGGCTAAAGCGATCTTACGGGTGTGATCTTTAATTTGTTGCATCACCAGGTCTCCAAGATTAAAAGGAGGAAGCAAAGCATTGGAGTCACCCGAATGGATTCCGCAAGGCTCGATGTGCTCCATAATTCCTATGATGTACACATCTTCCCCGTCGCAAATAGCATCGGCTTCAGCTTCAATAGCGCCGTCCAGGTAGTGATCCAGCAATAATTTGTTATTAGGAATTTTTCTAAGAAGATCTACCACGTGAGCTTCGAGATCATCTTTGTTGATCACAATCTTCATTCCCTGTCCTCCAAGAACGTAAGAAGGTCTCACCAAAAGAGGGAAGTCAAGTTCATCGGCTAGCGCAAGGGCTTCATCGGCCGTTTCAGCTACACCAAAATCAGGGAAGGGAATATCATTTTCTTTCAATAACTTTGAAAAACTTCCACGATCTTCAGCCAAATCAAGAGATTTAAAGCTGGTACCCATAATTTTTATTCCGTAGCGATCCAGTTTTTCAGCAAGTTTCAGAGCAGTTTGGCCTCCTAATTGGACAATTACCCCTTCAGGTTTTTCATGCCGAATAATATCGTAAATATGTTCCCAGAAAACCGGTTCAAAATAAAGTTTATCAGCGATATCAAAATCGGTAGAAACAGTTTCAGGATTACAGTTGATCATTATTGTCTCATAACCACACTCAGCTGCGGCTAGTACTCCGTGAACACAAGAATAATCAAATTCTATTCCCTGGCCAATCCTGTTAGGACCTGAACCAAGAACCACGATCTTCTTTCTATCGGTAACCTTACTTTCATTTGAGACATATCTTTTCCCATCAGGAGTTTCGATATCGGCCTCAAAAGTAGAATAATAGTATGGTGTTTCGGCTTTAAATTCGGCAGCACAGGTATCTACCAGTTTAAATACACGGTTCACACCAAGTTCCTCCCGTTTCTTATAGACTTCACTTTCCCAGCAGTCCAGCATATGAGCTATCTGGCGATCGGCAAAACCTTTTTGTTTAGCTTCCAGGAGAAGATCCTTAGGAATGGAATTGATATCATATCCTGAAATCTTAACTTCCAGCGCATAAAGTTCCTCATACTGCCTCAGGTACCACATATCGATCTTTGTGATCTCGTGAATACGACTTAGCGGAATTCCCAGCTGGATGGCATCGTAGATCACGAAAACCCTGTCCCAGCTTGGATGGGTAAGTTTATCGATAATCTGGTCGTAATCTTTATAACCCTTTCCATCGGCACCTAAACCATTTCTCTTGATCTCGAGGGATTGAGTAGCCTTGTGCAGCGCTTCCTGGAAAGAACGGCCTATTCCCATCACTTCTCCAACAGATTTCATCTGAAGCCCCAGAGTCCTGTCTGAGCCTTCGAATTTATCAAAGTTCCAGCGAGGTATTTTCACGATCACATAATCCAAAGTAGGCTCAAATAAGGCTGAAGTAGATTTGGTAATTTGATTATCTAACTCATCCAGCGTATAGCCTAATGCGAGTTTGGTAGCGACCTTAGCAATGGGGTAACCTGTTGCTTTAGAAGCAAGAGCCGAAGATCTGGAAACCCTGGGGTTAATTTCAATGGCATAAACTTCTTCCTTTTCATCAGGGCTAACGGCAAATTGCACATTACAACCTCCGGAAAAGTCCCCGATACTGCGCATCATTTTAATGGCAAGATCGCGCATATGCTGAAATGCTTTATCACTAAGAGTCATCGCAGGAGCTACCGTGATAGAATCTCCCGTGTGGATCCCCATAGGATCCATATTTTCAATAGAACAGATAATAACCACATTATCATTCTTATCCCTTAGAAGCTCCAATTCGTATTCCTTCCAGCCTAAAAGCGCTTTATCGATAAGCACCTCGTGAATGGGTGAAGCTTCAAGTCCGCGTGAAAGCAATTCATCAAAATCCTCTGCCCTATGTACGAAGGCAGCACCACTTCCTCCTAAAGTAAAGGAGGCACGAATTACCAGCGGAAATCCGAATTCCTGAGCCACTTCTTTTCCCTGCAGAAAAGAGGTTACAGTTTTTGCAGGAGCAACCGGCACGTTGATTCGTCCCATTAACTGCTTGAACTTTTCACGGTCTTCAGTAATATTAATGGCATCGATATCAACCCCGATAAGTTTTACTTCAAAATCTTCCCAGATTCCTTTTTCATCGGCTTCAATACAGAGGTTAAGTGCGGTTTGCCCTCCCATTGTGGGAAGAACGGCATCAATATTCGGATGTTTTTTAAGTATCTCAACTATTGACTTGGTGGTAAGTGGCTTTAGGTAAACATGATCTGCCATAGACGGATCGGTCATTATCGTGGCCGGGTTGGAATTGATAAGAATAGTTTCGATTCCATCTTCCCTAAGGGAACGCAGCGACTGTGTTCCGGCATAATCGAATTCACAGGCCTGACCAATTACGATAGGACCTGAACCAATGATCAAAATACTTTTAAGATTCTCGTTTTTGGGCATATTATAAAGTTGTGTTGATGATAAAAATAACGAAGTGACAGGATATAAAAAAAGGCGTTACTAAAAAAGTAACACCTTTATTTTCTTAAAACTAATTTTCATTAGTGTTTATGTCTGTTTTCAGAAGATACAGATAATTTCTTTCTTCCTTTAGCCCTTCTTCTGGCCAGGACTTTTCTACCGTTAGCACTTGCCATGCGCTCTCTAAAGCCGTGCTTGTTTTTTCTTTTTCTCTTGGATGGCTGAAAGGTTCTTTTCATTTTAAGTATCTTTAAATCTTCTGATAATTCGTTTTCTTAGTCTCTTAAAAACTGCGTGCAAATATACAAAGCTTTTTAACTCCTCCAAACACTAAGATGAAATAATTTCTAATTGTTTTTATTACCTTTGCGCTCTGCAAAAATACAGCATTTATGTTCAATAAGAATATCAAGATCGTTTTGGCGGGGATAATTTTTGCCCTGGCCATCTGGCAATTTATAGAAGGAAATATAGGAAACGGGATCATGTGGATTCTTTTATCCCTCATTTTTGTTTTTCTCTACTTCAAGAACGAAATGATATTACTGGCATTTCTGAGACTTAGGAAACAAGATTTTCCGGGAGCTAAGAAATGGCTGGATAAGATTAAAGATCCTGAAAAGGCTCTTACTCAGAAACAACAAGGCTATTACTGGTATCTTCACGGACTAATGGTTTCTCAAACCAATATGACCCAGGCGGAAAAATTCTTTAAACGAGCCATTAAACTCGGACTCTCCATGGACCAGGATCTGGCGATGGCAAAATTAAATCTTGCGGGAATCGCCATGACCAAACGCCGAAAAAGAGAAGCCACAAACCTACTTGCTGAAGCTAAAAAACTCGATAAACACGGGATGCTGAAAGACCAGATAAAGATGATGAAACAACAAATGAAGAAAATCTAAATATTAGAAGATTTTTCTTAAATTTTACAAGACTTTAAGGAATTGATACTTTTAACAAGTATTTTGGCAGTTTACCGATAATTTTTCAATAAACCTATTACTTCATTTACCTTCGTATTCCCTAACCCTACCAAGTGGAATGCATGAAGAAAATATTACTTGTTTTCTTACTTATTATTAGCATCAAAAGCTGGTCTCAGCATGAAGAAAGTTCTAAGATTTCTTTCTCAGAAGCCCTGGCCAACCACCTCCCCTCCTATAAACAAAAAGCCGATAAAGCATACCGATTGAGAAATTTTGAAGAGGCTAAAGTTCTATACGACTCTTTGGTGAATCATAAGTTAACCGGGAGTTTTATGGATGATTTTTCTTTCAAAAACCTCAAAGGAAAAGAAGTTTATCTGTCAAAATTTCAAAAACCTGTTTACCTACTAACATATGCTTCGTGGCACATCCCGGGAAAAGGAGAGCTTCCTGCACTCAATGAACTCGCAGAGAAATACAGCGATGAAATAGATTTTATTGTAGTGTTCTGGGATGAGAAAAAAACCGTAAAAGACCTATCGAAGAATTTCAACCAACATATATCTGTTCTTTATGTAGATGAAACCGAAAATGAAGGAGCTTTTGTGGTTAGGCAATTAAAACATTCTCTGGGCCTTCCTACTTGTTTTCTGCTGGATGATCAAAAGCAGGTTATGGGTATTACAAGAAATGTTATTCACCCTTATGGGATTTCGAAAGAAAAATCTTTTAAGATGAATTATGACGCAATGAAAAATGGAATTGCCAACCATTTATTAAGGCGGAAACAGGAAAGATCAAATAACAATAATTTAGCCGTAAGCCCGGAATAACTATAATAAAGGCGCCCAAAGTCGGGAGAGTGATTCCTTTATTCTTTCTGTATATGGTCGGTTTCTCCAGTCTTCAAGGTCTAATTCATCGCATTCCAGTAAATCATTATTGAAGATAACAAGCATTTCCTGGGCGATATATTTATCATATACAAAAGCGTTAATTTCAAAGTTGATGTCAAAGCTTCTGTTATCGAGATTTGATGTTCCAACGGTACTTACCATCCCATCAACCACCATGGTTTTCGCATGTACCATCCCTTTGCAATAATGAAAAACCCGCACTCCCGATTCCAGCAACATTTCAATATAAGAATTGGTAGCGTGCCGTGCCACAACAGAATCACCAATTTCAGGAATTATTATTTTTATATCAATACCAATACGGCTTGCGGTGCACAAGGCGGTTAAAATTTCATTATTAGGTATAAAATAAGGTGTGGTGATATAAACATATTTTTCTGCGGTGTTAATTGCCGTTAAAATAGCTTCCATTATATTTCTCCAGTCTGTATCAGGGCCACTGGCAGCAATTTGAACGGCACTTTTTCCGGCTGGCTCTAAAGAAGGAAAGTATTCGTCTTTAATCTCAATTTCTTTACTGGTTATAAAATTGAAATTAAGAAGAAACTGCGCCTGTATAGATTTTACACCGTGACCTTCAATTCTAAGGTGTGTATCTCTCCAATACATTTTAGTTTCCTCCTGCCCTTCATAATTTACATATTCATCAGAAATATTCACTCCTCCAATAAACCCTATTTTTCCATCGATTATTACAATTTTTCTATGGTCTCTGTAATTGAGTTTTCGGGTTAAATTAGGGAACCAGACAGGCATAAAAGGAAAAATTTCAATTCCGCAGGAGTTCATACGTTTAAGTGCCTTCGAGCTTAGTGAACTTCCAACATAGTCATAACTAATCCTAATTTCTACACCTTCTTCAGCTTTTTCACACAGAATGTCAATGAGTTTGTTTCCTATATAATCACTCCGGAAAATATAATATTCGAGATGAATATGTTTTTCCGCCTTTTTAAGATCAGTAAAAAGAGTTTCAAACTTCTTTCTCCCATTGACAAGGATATCTACTTTATTTCCAAATGTAAAAGGTTTGGTTTGATTGTTTTGCAGAAGTCTAACAAGTTTTATCTTATCGTCAACAAAGAAGTTTTCAAGGTGTTCAAGATCTTTTTCAATCAGGATAAGTTTTTCTTCCCATTTTTTAATCATCTCATGATCGTACACCTTCTTACGATTAAAGATCTTATCCTTCCGGAACTCCTGAGCAAAAAAATAATAAATGATTAACCCGATAACAGGCAGCACAACCAAAGCAAAAAGCAAAGAAATTGTCTTTGCTGGTTCGCGATTATGCATTATTTCATATCCGGCGGTAATAAAGACAAACAGATAGTTTAAACCAATTACAAGCCACCAGATATTATCCTGAATATAATTCATTTATTCAGCAGCGGTGTATACCTTTTCTTCAGGGATTTCTATGTAATAAGTTTTACCCGAAGCATTATTTAAATGAGCCTCACGCAACCATGGATTATGAAGCTTTAGAATCTTATAATTGATATCGAACTCTTTGGCGAAATCGGCAAAATCTGAAACCGCTGTATCCACTTTCACTTTTCTTGTTGGTACAGGATTGTAAAGATGCTCGTCGTTAAAATTGAAACCATATTTTTCAGGATCATTCATAATTTCCTTTAAGGCCAGGATCCGGAAGAGATAGCGCCCTGTCTCTTCTCCTAATAACAAATCGTAATAATCGTCTACCTTTTGCCTGTCTAATTGCCGCTGAATTCCACGATCTCCTGCATTAAAAGCCGCCGCTGCAAGTGTCCAGGTGCCAAATTTCTCCTTCGATTTTTTCAGATATTTACTGGCTACCCTTGTAGATTTTTCAATATGATAACGCTCATCTACATTATCGTTAATTTCCAGTTTATAATCCTTCCCGGTACCTTCCATGATTTGCCAGAATCCTACAGCTCTAGCCGGAGAAATAGCCTGAGTAAGTCCGCTCTCAATTACGGCAAGGTATTTAAAATCATCAGGCACTCCTTCTTCAGCAAGGATTGATTCTATTAATGGAAAATATTTATTTGCCCTCTTCAGCAATAATAAACCGTTAGACTGCCAATAAGTATTCACCAGTAATTCGCGATCCATTCTCTCGTGAATATCCTGCAGTTCCAGAGGCACATCTTCTCCGGCAAAATCCATTTTTTCAGGCAGATTTAAAGCGTAAACATTATAATCATTTACCGCTTTATCATCACGCTCCCCAACTTGCTCTTTTTTCTGCTCTCCACCAGATTCTTTATATGGTGAATCCTGGACTGCATTAATGCTTATTGCCGCAATTCCCAAAACCCCGGCTCCCATCAAAAATTTTTCTACTGACTTCATCTTCTTTCTGTTTTACTATTTGATTAATATTTTTCAATTTTGAAAAGATAGAGAAATTCATTCTGCTATCTCATTCTTTATTTTCTTTTTGATCTCTCCCGTAAGGATAATTTCCGGGAGATGTTTATTGAACCAACGATGGCGGTTTATTACCATTACATGAGTTCCACCTTTTACATTGATATAATTGGTGATATGCTTAACCGGGAATACTTCATCTTTATCACCATGAATGTGAATTATTGCCTCCCGGGGTTTCTCACAATCCCACAGCACCATGTTTTTAATCGCCCAGTTAAGATATCTATGATTCCTAACTGAAAGATATTTTTTATAAAGTTTGGCTCTTTTCTTCACAAAATCACCAACAGCTATCTTCTCAAAATAGTCAACATAATCCAATAAACTAACTGGAAGAAGCTTAAACAAGCCCGTTTCGGCAGCAATTCGCATACGGCGTGGCAATTCGTCCCGACATTTTACACTGGATATAATAATGAGTTTCTTAACCTTAATAAATTTACTCATTTCCTGCACTACTACGCCGCCAAACGAAACCCCTATCAGTACAGGATTTTCATGTTTTATATATTTGTTTAATCGCTGCGCATAGTTGGTAAGACTTTCTTCCTCATGTGGAATAAGCCATTCCAGAAAATGCATTTTAAATTTATCTTCAGGTAATTTAATAAACTCAAAAATAGAAGAATTTGCGGCAAGACCGGGCATAAAATAAACATGTATCAGGTCCTTATTGTCTTCCATTTTAACAAGTATATAACACTTAAGGCGGGTATAAAGCCGTAAATTTATAGTTCAAAATTACTGCTATTTTATTGGCTTTCACAACAGAGAGAAAAAAATAATGAAGATTTTTCTTAATCCTGTGCCTACTGTTCCGGGACCATCTGAATTCCCGAAAATGTCAGATCTATTTTTACTTTATTCAGAAGAAAAAACCACCAACCAACTCAAAAACTTTAAACTAACAAGGAAGCCCCTAAATTGTTTCCAAATCCTTGCTGCTAAGGCTGGACTAAAACTTAAAAGTGATGAATGCTGAAGACTTGAAAATTACTGATAATGAATTCCTGAGACAATTTGAAATCACCATAGATAACGAATTGGCCGTCATAGAATATGCCCAACAGGAAAGAAAAATATTTCTAACCAAATTACAGATGTCTGATTTCCTTAAAGAAAAAGGCTATATGGAAGGCTTTATCGAGGCTGTTTTGGAAGAAATAAAAGATCGAAATACCAGGGTAATGCCTACAAGCCCGGAGATCGTAAAGTTTATGCGTAAAAATCGAAGAAAGTACAAGGATCTTCTCCCCGTAGGGATAAATATTTAAGCCGGCAGGGGTTCAGCAATAAACTGCGCCCTAACCATACCGTCTTCATCTATGCTTTCAAGTTTAACCTGGTGCAAAGTATTCACCAAAGCAGGATCCCATGGAGCTTTAATTTTTACATAGTTCTCAGTGAAACCATGAATATAACCTTCCTTGTTTTCACCTTCAAACAGAACCGTAAAATCCTTTCCTATTTGAGATTCATAGAAAGCCCTGCGTTTTTTAGCTGAAAGTCCGCGTAGCATTTTGCTGCGTTTCTTTCTAACCTTTGCAGGAACAACCTCCTGCATTTCGGCTGCGGGAGTATTATCTCTTTCAGAATAAGTAAAAACGTGCAGGTAGGAAATATCCAGCTCATTTAGAAAGTTATAAGTCTCCAGGAAATGCTCATCTGTTTCTCCGGGGAAACCAACTATCACATCTACACCTATACAAGAATCAGGCATAGTGGATTTTATCCTGGCAACCCGATCAACATACAGTTCTCTCATGTAGCGCCTGCGCATTTGCTTCAGGATTTCATTGCTCCCACTCTGCAACGGAATGTGAAAATGAGGCACAAAAGTTTTGCTTTGAGCTACAAAATCTATGGTTTCATTCTTAAGCAAATTAGGCTCAATGGAAGAAATCCTTAAGCGCTCAATTCCTTCTACCTCGTCCAGGGCTTTTACCAAATCGAGAAAGGTGTGTTCATGTTTTTTATTTCCGAATTCACCTTTTCCATAATCCCCGATATTTACCCCGGTAAGAACGATCTCTTTAATCCCTTTTGCTGAAATTTCAGCGGCATTATTAAGCACATTTTCAAGTTTATCGCTTCGGGAAATTCCGCGAGCCAAAGGAATGGTACAGTATGTACATTTATAATCACAACCATCTTGAACCTTCAGAAAAGCACGGGTTCGGTCTCCAAAGGAATAGGCACCCACGTAGAAATCGGCTTCATCGATCTCGCAGGAATGAACTTCCCCGTGGTTATTTTTAGTAAGATCGTTAAGATAATCGGTGATCTTAAATTTCTCGGTAGCTCCAAGTACCAGGTCAACTCCATCTACATCAGCAAGTTCTTCTGGTTTTAACTGGGCGTAACATCCTACTGCTACGACAAAAGCATCCTCATTTGCCTTTTGAGCATGTTTCACAATAGTTTTAAAACGTTTATCAGCATTATCGGTAACCGAGCAGGTATTGATCACATAGATATCGGCTTCTTCATCAAATTCAACTCGCTGAAATCCTTCCTCTTTAAAGGAACGGGCAATTGTTGATGTTTCCGAGAAATTGAGCTTGCAACCCAAAGTATAAAATGCCACCTTCTTATTATCCATACACCTGCCTGTTTCTGTTGGAGTTAATCGATTTTTAGGGCTGCAAATATACCAACTTTTATCCTTTTAGGAAAACCCGTAGAAAGAATGGAATCCGGAATATTTAAAAGCTAAAAATGCTTCTCAGATTTTCAGATCTTATTTACCTCTCCTCCACTTGCTGGTTTCCTCAAAGATGTGTTCCAGAATCTTTTTATCTTCTTCGGAAAATTCTACGTTTCGACGTTGCATCACGATCTCCGCAACTTCAAAAGCTTTTTGGGTTTTGTAAACCGTCATCCCTGCACTGCCGCCCCAGCTGAAACTTGGAATAAAGTTCCGCGGAAATCCTGCTCCAAAAATATTAGCGCTTACCCCCACAACGGTTCCTGTATTGAACATGGTATTAATTCCGCATTTACTATGGTCGCCCATCATGAGTCCGCAAAACTGAAGTCCGGTTTTGGCAAAACCTTCAGTTTCATAATCCCAGATGCGCACTTCAGCATAATTATTTTTAAGGTTGGAGTTATTGGTGTCAGCACCAAGGTTACACCATTCGCCAATAACGGAATTGCCCAAATAACCTTCGTGTCCTTTATTGGAATTAGCAAAAAGAACGGCATTATTGATTTCCCCGCCAGCACGACAATGAGGCCCCAGGGTTGTTGGTCCGTAGATTTTGGCTCCCATTTTTACCAGAGCTCCTTCGCAAACGGCTAAGGGCCCTCTGATAAGGCAGCCTTCTAATACTTTAGCATCTTTTCCAATATATATTGGTCCTGAAGAAGCATTTAGGGAACAGTTTTCAATCTCGGCCCCTTCCTCCAGAAATATTCGCTCCGGATTCTTAACATAATTTGATTCGTGGATGGGTTGGGATTTTCTGTCTTTGGTTAAAAGCTCAAAATCAGCTTCTATCGCTTCCCCGTTTTTCGAGAAAATATCCCAGGTATTATTTACCCGTATCACCTCCCCGGCAAGTTCCAGCTGCTCGAAATTATCCAGGTCTACCTCCTGATCTTCATAACTGTGAAAAGCCACAATGTCTTCCTCAAAAAATATTGCCTGGTTAGGCTTTAGATTCCTTAGTTGATCAAAAAATTCAGGATTAGGAAGAAAAGAAGCATTAATAAGCACATTTTCTTCCAGTTCCACCATAGGCCACTTTTCAGCTAAATAGTCTTCAGTAATTGTAGAAGTGGTAGATTGCAGCAGAAACTCCCATTTTTCTCTTATGGTGAGAATACCTATACGTATATCGGCAACGGGCCGGGTATAGGTAAAAGGCAACAAGCGATTCCTGGCAGAGCCGTCAAATAATATATAATTCATCCGCACTTTATTTTACCCGATAAAGTTACAAGTAAAATTAAGATTGAAAAACGCTTAATTTTAAATTGATCTTAAAACAGGTGTCCATAAAAAAAGGCCGCCATACAGGCAGCCTTTAATATGATGTAATACAAAAAATTATTTCTGGAATTTCTTGTACTTGTTTTTAAACTTGTCAATTCTACCTGCACTATCAACCAGTTTAGTTTGCCCGGTGTAATATGGGTGTGAGGTTCTTGAAATTTCCAATTTCACCAAAGGATATTCAGTACCATCAACTTCAATGGTTTCTTTGGTATTGGCGGTAGATTTAGTAATAAAAACATCTTCGTTTGACATGTCTTTAAAAGCTACTAATCTATAATTTTCCGGATGGATTCCCTGCTTCATCGCTTTGTTCTTTTTATTTTTGGAGGTGCAAATTTAAGCAATTCAATCATAAAT